>NZ_JARPVX010000052.1:0-28837 GCF_033947565.1 Lichenihabitans sp. Uapishka_5 | reverse complement strand
GTGCAGGAGCTCGGGCCCTTCTTCGGCCTCGGCCTGATCGCGGCCCGCTGGGGCCTCGCGGCCTGGTTGGCGGTCGCGGCGCTTGGCGCCGCCCGGCGCGGCAACCTGCAGCCGGCCTGCTACGCCGGCCTCGTGCTGCCGTTGCTGGCCGTCCACGACGTGACGCTGCAGAACAGCATGATCGGCATCGCCTGGTTCGCAATCGGCATTATGGCGGCGGCGCTGCGGCTCGAGTCGGTGCCTGCTGCGGTTCTGCCGGCGGCCGCGCCCCGCCGACCCTGGGAGGTGCCGGCATGCGCGTGACGGTCTGCGTCAACGGCACCTTCCGCTACCCGGACTATATCCGGCATTACGCCGAGGCCGGGGCGCTGGGCTGTTTCCATTTCGCCCACCGTCGCGGCCGCGATGCCGCGGCCCTGGGGCTGCGGCCGGGGCAGAGCCACAACGTGTGGCCGAAGCACTACCTGCATGGCGCCGCCTTCCGGGCCGCGCCAGGCGGGCTGCGCACGATCCTCGGCCAAGGCCTTTGCGACGCCTGGCAGGCCGCCGTGCTGCGCCGCTGGCAACCCTGCGACAGCCTCGAGGTGGTGATCGGTGCCGTGGCCGACCGGGTGATCGCCCGCGCCCGGCGCGACGGCACGCCGGTGCTAGGCCATCCCGTCACCAGCCATCCGACCCGCTTTCGGGACCAGGTCGATCGGGCACGGGACGACCTCGGCCTGAAGCCGGAGCCGCGTGCCCGCGATGACGCGGAGCGCCGCGCCGCCGAGATCGCCGGTTGCGACCTGATCCTGGCCGACAGCCGGGCCGTGGCGCGGAGCTTCACCGAGGCGGGCATCGCAGAACACCGGGTTGCCGTGCTCCGGCCGGGGTTCGATGCCGCCCGGTTCCATCCCCGCGCCCCGTCCGACATCGACCGCACGCGCTTCCTGGTGGTCTGCATCGGCCTCATCACGCCCCGCAAGGGACAGCATGTGCTGTTGCGGGCTTGGCGCCGGCTGGCCTTGCCAAATGCGGAGCTGGTGCTGATCGGCACGCCGGGGCGCGACGCCGGGGCCGTGCTGGTCGATTGCCCGCCCGGCGTCACCCGCCTCGGCCATGTCGAGCACAGCCGCTTGAGACGCATCCTGGCCCGCGCTAGCTGCCTGGTGCTGCCCTCGGCCGAGGACGGGTTCGGCCAGGCTGCCCTCGAGGCCATGGCCTGCGGCGTCCCGGTGATCGTATCCGATGCGGTCGGAGCGGCCGAGCTGGTGCGGCCCGGCCGGTCGGGCTTCGTGGTGCCGGCGCTGCAGGTCGAGCCCTTGATGGCGGCCCTCGAGCGGCTTTACCGCGATCGCGCGCTTGCGGTCGCAATGGGGCAGGCGGCCGCCGTCGATGCCGCCGCGGCCAGCTTCGGCTGGCCCGCCTATGTGGGTGAGGTTCTGGCGCTGCATCGGGGGCTGATCGATCGGGCAGGCCGGCCGTACGGGGAGGCTGCATGAAGGTGCTGCACCTCCTGCCGACGGTCGACGAAGCCTATGGGGGGCCGGTGGCGGCCCTGATCGAGGCCGATGCAGCTGGGCGGCAGTTCGGGATCGACCGCACGGTGGCGACGCTCGATCTGCCGGGTGACCCCTGGGTGGGGCGCTGTCCGCTCGCCACGGTGCCGCTCGGCAGCCCTGCCGTGCGGCGCGCCCGCCGTGCCCTGCCGTGGCTGCGCTACGGTTTTACGCCCCACCTCGTGCCCTGGCTGCGCCGCAACCTCGGCGGCTTCGACCGGGTGGTGGTGCATGGTCTATGGCATTACGCGGCCCTGGCGGCGCGGCGCGTGCTGCCGGGTGGCCCGGTGCCGTATTTCGTGTGGCCGCACGGGATGCTCGACCCCTGGTTCCGGACAGCCCATCCGACCAAGCACCGCTGCAAGCAGGCCGCGTGGTGGCTCAGCGAGGGGCCGCTGCTCAACGGCGCCCGGGCGGTGTTGTTTACCAGCGAAGGCGAGCGGCAGGCCGCCCAGGATGCCTTCCGGCCTTACCGCCTGCGCGGTGTCGTGGCCGGCTATGGCACCGGCGAGGCGCCGCAGCGCACGCCTGCCCACGATGCGGCCTTCGCGGCCGCCGTTCCCGGGCTCGGTCGCAATCCTTATTGGCTGTTCCTCGGACGCCTGCACCCGAAGAAGGGCTGCGACCTGCTGCTCGAGGCCTTTGCGGCGGACCATGGCCCGCTCGCCGGGCGCCACCTCGTGCTGGCCGGGCCGGATGCCGAGGGCGCCGGCGTCCGGCTGCAGGCGGAAGCGGCGCGGCTCGGCATCGCCGACCGGCTGCATTGGCCCGGCATGCTGCGCGGCGGAGCCAAATGGGGCGCGCTTTATGGCTGCGACGCCTTCGTGCTGCCGTCTCACGGCGAGAATTTCGGCGTCGCGGTCGCGGAAGCGCTCAGTTGCGGCAAGCCGGTGCTGTTGTCCGAGAAGGTCAACATCGCACCGACGGTCCTGGCGGCCGGCGCCGGCCTCGTCGCGCCCGATAGCGTGGCGGGCGTCGGGCGCCTGCTGGCCGGCTTCGCGGGCTTGTCGGCACTCGAGCGCGCCGCCATGGGCGCCCGGGCCCGCGTCTGTTTTCTGCAGAATTTTCTGGCCGAGCGCGTGCAGGCCAGGACCCTGGCGATCCTGAACGACCCGGAGCCCTTCCTATGACGATCCTCGACGCGCACCTGTCCCGGCCGCTCGAGGGCGGCCCGAGCTTCAGCCTCGGCAACCGGATGTTCCGCCTCGTTTGGCGACTGGCCTGGGTGCTGCTGGCCGTCTGGACGCCGCCCCCCATGGTCCGCTGGCGGCGCTGGCTGCTGGTGCGGTTCGGGGCCGACATGGCGCCCACCGCCAATGTCCGGTCGAGCGCCCGCGTGTGGTATCCGCCCCACCTCAGCATGGGCGACCATGCGCTGCTGGGCCCGAAGGTCACCTGCTACAACATCGCGCCGGTGCACCTCGGCCGGCGGGTGGTGGTGTCGCAGGGCGCCAACCTGTGCACCGGCACCCACGATCTGGCCGACCGGCACTTCCAGCTGGTCGCCCGCCGCATCGTGTTGGAAGACCATGTGTGGATCGCGGCCGAGGCCTTCGTGGGGCCCGGGGTCGTGGCCCGACAGGGGGCCGTGCTGGCCGCGCGGGGCACCACCTTCACGACCCTCGCTGCCTGGACGGTCTACCGCGGCAACCCGGCCCGCGCCGTCAAGCGTCGGGCCTTCCGGCCGGAAACGGCCGAGGGTGCCCCTTCCGTCCCGACCGGCGGGAACTTTTCCGAGCTTTGAAGGCTATAGGGATTGGTGGCGACACCGTGTCGCTCGTGAGGGGAAAACCAATGCATATTCTGTGGATCGTCATCATCGGCTTCCTGGCCGGGATCGTGGCCAAGTTCATCATGCCGGGGCCGAACGAGCCGTCGGGCTTCATCATGACGGCCGTGCTCGGCATCGTCGGCGCCTTTGTGGCGACCTTCCTGGGTCAGGCGATCGGCTGGTACGGCCCGAATGACGGCGCCGGCTTCATCGGTGCCATCATCGGGGCCATCATCGTCCTCGGGATCTGGGGCTTCATCTCCGGCCGGTCGTCGAGCGTTTCGCGCTATTGATCCACGGCGGGGCGGGGCTTCGACAGCTCCGCCAGCAGGCTGCCTCGTGCCGGTAGGAGCGGGATGAGGCAGGCTTGCAGCGCGTGATACAGGTCGGGCCGTCCGGTGAAGAGCGTCGTCTTCGCCTGATTGGCCCGATCAAGTTGTGGCATCCAGCGACCATCGCGGTCGATCACATGGGCACCGAGATAATCCCAGATCCTGCGGTACCAGATCTCGTGGAACGGATCGGGCGTGACGCCATCGAGAAAGGCTGCGGCGCCCACGGCTTCGCAAAGCGGCCACCAGATCTTGTCGGTGTTGAGCGGCAAACCCGTCCAGTCGAGCGTGTAGACGAAGCCGCCGTGTTCCGGGTCCCAGCCTTCCTGGATGGCTTTGCGGAACATCGTCGCGGCCGCCTCCGGCATCCAGGCGTGACGGTGCTGGCCGGCGTGCCAAAGCTGCACCAGCAGACGGCTCCATTCCAGCCAATGGCCAGGGGTCGTGCCGGCGGGGCGAAACATTTCCGATCCCGCATAATCGGGGTCGAGCGTCCAATCGGCCGAAAAATGCTCCGGCAGGCGCCACGCATTGTTGGCCGTGATGCGGCGGATCAGCAGGTCGGCGATCGATTCTGCCATCTCAAGGCAGCGCGGATTGCCAGTCGCCTCGTAGGCGGCCATCAGGGCTTCTGTCAGGTGCATGTTTGAGTTCTGGCCGCGATAAGGCGCGCCGAGCGGCTGCCAGTCGGCCGTAAACTCTTCCGCCACGGCCCCATGGGCCGGCTCCCAGAACCGTTGTTCCAGCGTATCGAGCGCGTCGGCGATCAGCCGATCGGCATCCGGATGGCCGACCTGCTTGGCGGCGGCACCGGCCAGCAGCACAAAGGCGTGGCCATAGGCCTGCTTGGCATCGTCGCGGGGGCCGGCATCGTCCACCTGCCAGAAATAGCCGCCATGGCGGGTGTCGCGGTGCCGCTCCCACAAGAACCGCATGCCGTGGTCCACCATCCGGCTGGCGCCCGGATGGCCCATCAGGTGGCCGAGCGCGTAGCAATAGATCATCCGGGTCGTGGCATGCAGGCCCCGGACGCTGTCGCCATCGGGGTTCCGCACGGGCTGGCCGGCGTCGTCGAGGTCGAAGAACCCGCCGCGCGGGTTGAAGCCCGCCTCGAAGCCCGTCAGCAAGGACCCGGCCTGCCGCAGCAGCCAGTCACGATGATAGGGTTGCTGGCGCCAGGCTGTCGCGGGCGCCTTTGTGTCGTCGAGCATGCATCCTCCCTCGGGTTTTGTCGCCCTGGCGACGGCATCCGGCCTGGGTTGTCAAGCACCGGAAGGGGCTTGGCATTCCGTCAGGCAAGGCTGCGATCAGGCTGAAATCGGTCAGCTGGCGTCGGCCACCCGGGCGTAGTCGAGCCCGCGCGCCAGCCAGCAGCCGAGCGTGATGCCCTCGACCGAGCCGTCGTTGCTGCGACGCACCCGCAAAGTCCAGTCGCCCGGCGGCGTATGGTCGAGGGCGCGCCAGCAGGGCAGGGCCCAAAGGTCTGGGCCGAGCGGCTCGAGCAGCTCCATGCGGCCGTCCCCGAAGCAGCCCGCAAAGGCACCGTAGAGCGCGTCATCTATCCCGGCGATGTCGAGGGTGGCGTCGAGTTCGCTGCAGCGGTAACAGCCCGCGATGTCGGCCGCGGCGGTGCCGGTGCAGGGCACGAGGCGTGAGCGCTGATTCTCGCCCGGCCGCTCCATCCACAAGGCGTCGCCGCTCCAGCGCAGGCGGGTGCCATCGGGGGTGGCCGGGCTTGCGTGGCCGGCGCTGCCGTCGGGCTGCAGGTCGAGGGTCTCGGCCGCGTGGCCGAAGCGCAGCCGCACCCGGCCGGGCGTCGCGGGCTCCACCCGGGCCGACAGCCCCGTTTCGGGTTCCAGGTAGGTGCCAAACCAGGCGGGTGCGGGCAGCTGCGCGTCGGGCAGGGTCCGTTCGACGCCCAGCACGGCCGCCAGCAGGTCGAGCGCTGCCGCTTGCGCGTCCGACAGGTGGTTGAACATTACCACCACGGAGACGCGGTCAGCCGCCGCGTGCAGCCTGTGGCTGCGCCAACCCCGCAGGGCCCCGCCGTGGCCGATGACCTCGCGGCCGAACTCCTGGCGCCGGCCGAGCCCGAACCCATAGGTGGCCGGTGTTCCGTCGGTGAAGCGGACCGGGGCCGATAAGCGGCCATAAAGGCTGTCGGGGTCGTTTCGATTGGCGTCGATGAAGCGTTCCCAGGCGATCATGTCGTCGAGGGACGCCCCGAGACCTGCGTCGCCGGTCCAGCGGATGCGGTTCTCGGCCGCCCGGAAGCCGCCCGCCTGGCTGCCCTCGTAGCCTTCGGTGCCGTCCGGCATCGCGCGGGTGTCGGCCGCCAGAAAGGCTGTCTCCATGCCGACGCTGTCGAACAGGCGGCGGCGCAGCAGGGTGGCGAAATCCTCGCCGGCGCGGTCCTCCAGGATGTCCGACAGGAGTCGGAAATTGTTGTTGCAATAGGAATAGCGCGTGCCGGGCCGGAACTGCAGGGTCCGGTTGGCGCGGATCAGCCGTTCGGCCTCGCGATCCGCGAAGGGCGCCTCGACGGGCGAGCCCTGCAGCATGGCGACCGCCCAATAATCCCGCAGGCCGGACTGGTTGTGGCAAAGGTGCAGCAGGCCGGGCGGTGCTTCGGTGAGCCGTGGCAGCCGCGCCGCCACCTCCGCATCGAGCACGCTCGGGTCGGCAAAGGCATCAAGCACCAGCCCGCAGGTGAACTGCTTGGTGATCGAGCACATGCGGAACAGGGTGTGGGGCGTGAAGGGAAGGCGCCGCTCGGCATTGGCGTAACCCCAGGCATGGCGCGCCAGCACGACGCCGTCGCGCAGCACCGCCACGGCGCCACCCGGTCCGGGATAGGTGCGAGGCAGGATTTTGAGGGCGCGCTCGAGTCGGTCGGTCATCCGCACAGTGTGGCGGGACGGCGCTCGCCTGCCAAGCCTGCCCGTCAAGCCGGGCCCTTGCCGCTGGCCGCGAGACCGAGCAGCACGAGGCCGAACACGATGCGATAGGCCGCAAAGGCCGTGAAGCGATGGCTCTGGATGTAGCGCAGCAACCATTTCACCGACACGAAAGCCGTAATCGTGGCCACCACGAAGGCCAGCGCGACCTCGCTCCAGGGCTCGTGCGCGGCGCCCGCCTTCATCTGGTCGTGCAGCTCGAAGAGGCTCGCCGCATACATGGTCGGAATGCCGACCAGGAATGAGAACTCGGTCGCGGCCGCCCGGTTGCTGGTGCCGCTCAGCATGGCCGCGAAGATGGTGGCGCCCGAGCGCGAGGTGCCGGGCAGCAGGCCGGCGACGATCTGGGCCAGCCCCACCACGGTGGCGGTGAACCAGCTCACGTCGGTGCGCGGCGCTTGCCGGGCCGCCACCGCCTCGGCCCCGAGGATCCAGAAGCCACCGATCAACATCGCCCAGGCAATGGGCGTGATGGTTTCGGGCAGCTTGAAGCCGAGCTTCTTGGCCAGGAGGCCGAGCACGCCGGTGATCAGGAAGGCGAGAACCAGCTTGCCGATATAGGACTGCACGGCCGGCACCCGCCAGTTGAGCGCCAGGGCCATCAGCTTGCGCCAATAGATGACCGTGACGGCCAGGATCGCGCCCGCCTGGATCACCACGTTGAACATGTCCGAGCGGGCGCCGAGCCAATGTTCGGCGATCAACAGGTGCCCCGTGCTCGAGATCGGCAGGAACTCGGTCACCCCCTCGATGATGCCGAGGAGGATGGTGTTCAGCAGATCCACGCGGCCGGCTCCTTGTTGCGTCGCAGCGGCCCCCCTGTAACGGGCTTCGGCCGGGGAGGCGAGCGCCGCGTCAGGCCCAGCTGCGCTCCAGCACCGAAAGCCAGTTCTCGGCGCAGATCTTGGCCACCAGGGCGTCGCCGTAGCCGGCCGTCCGAAGGCGGGCGACGAGGTGCGGCAGGCCCGCCACGTCGCCGATGCCGGCCGGCACCACGGCGCCATCGAAATCCGAGCCGAAGCCGACCCCGTCTTCGCCGAGCGTCTCCACCAGCGCATCGATGTGGCGGACCATCAGATCGAGATCCGTGTCGGCCCGCATGGCGCCGTCCGGCCGGAGAAAGCAGGTTGCGAAGTTGAGCCCCACGAGGCCGCGGCTTTCCTTGATGGCGTCGAGCTGCCGATCGGTGAGGTTGCGGGCCGAAGGGCAGAGCGCGTGGACATTGGAATGGCTCGCCACGAGCGGCGCCGTCGTCAGCCGCGCCACGTCCCAGAACCCTTTCTCGTTGAGGTGGGACAGGTCGACCACGATGCGGCGGGCGTTGCAGGCCCGCACCAGTTCGACCCCACGGTCGGTCAGGCCGTCGCCGGTGTCGGGCGAGCTCGGGAAGCGGAACGGCACCCCGTGGGCGAAGATGTTGGGCCGGCTCCACACGAGGCCGAGCGAGCGCAGGCCCGCCGCATGCAGCACGTCGAGCGTGGCGAGGCCGGGGTCGATCGCCTCGGCGCCCTCCATGTGCATCACGGCCGCCAGGCGCCCGGCCGCCACCGCGGTTCGGATGTCGGCCACGCTGCGGCACACCGCGAGATCGTCCGGAAAGGCGCGCTCGAGCCGCAGCAGGACGGCGAACATGCCGAACACCGACTCCTGCGCGGCCTCGAGCGCCAGCAGGTCGGGGAAGGGCATGTCGTAGGAGGCGCCCCGCATGGAGCCTTCCATGCTGGGCATGCGCACCGGCGGTGGGAAGGCCGCGAACAGCCCGCCCACGAAGCCGCCGGCACGGGCGCGCGGCAGGTCGATGTGGCCTGTGCCGGACTGGCCCGCAAAGGCCGCCGCAGGGTCCTGGACGGCGCGGGCCGCCAGGCGCAGCAAAGTGTCGTTGTGGCCGTCGAAAACGGGGATTGGCATGTCGCTCATGGTGTCATGGTAGCACGCATCATGCCGGGTTCAGCTGTCCGGCAGGCCGGGAATCGGCACGCCAAAACTTTGCAGCACCAGCACGACGTTGAGGCCGAGCACCATTGCGGCGCCGGTGATGGCCAGGATCGTCACCAAGCGGCCGTTCACGTCGGCGCCCATCAGGTCGCGTCGCCGGGTCAACAGTACCAGGGCGATCATCGGCACCGGCAGGGCGATGCTCAGCACCACCTGGCTCATCACCAGGGCGCGGGTCGGGTCGACCCCGAGCGCCACCACCACGAAGGCTGGCACCATGGTGACCACCCGCCGCAGCCACACCGGAATGGCGATGCTGACGAAGCCCTGCATGATCATCTGGCCCGCCAGCGTACCGACAACCGAGCTCGCGAGACCCGAGGCAATCAGCGACGTCAGGAAGATCGCGGCAGCGGCGCCACCGAGCAGCGGCGTCAACGTGTGATAGGCCTGGTCGATCTCGGCCACGTCGCTGTGGCCGGCGTGAAAGGCGCTCGCCGCCATGGCGATCATGGCCATGTTGACGAGGCCGGCGGCCGTCAGCGCCGCCACCACCTCGCGGTTGGAGAACCGCACCATCAGGCTGCGGGCGCGGGGATCGTCAGTCCGGCCGCGCCGCTGCGTCAGGCCGGAATGAAGGTAAAGCGCATGCGGCATCACGGTGGCCCCGATGATGCCGACCGCGATCGTCAGCGCCGCGCCGTCCGGGATGCGCGGCACTGCGAGGCCGGTCGCGATGCCGCCCCAGTCGAGCGGCGCAATGACCATCTCGGCCAGATAACAAAGGCTGATGAGCAGCACCATGGCCCCGATGGCGAGTTCCATCGGACGGAAGCCGCCGCGGTCGGCCATCAGCACCGCGAAAGTTACGACTGCCGCGATCCCCATGCCGGCCAGCAGCGGAATGTGCAGCAGCAGGGACAGCCCGAGCGCCGCGCCAAGGAACTCGGCGAGGTCGGTCGCCATGGCGGCCACCTCGCTGATGACCCACATGGCGATCGCCACGGGCCTTGGGAACTGTTCGCGACACAGCTCCGCCAGATTGCGCCCGGTAGCGATGCCGAGCTTCGCCGACAGCGCCTGGAACAACATCGCCACGAGATTCGCCAGCAACGCCACCCAAAGCAGCGCATAGCCGTAGCGGGCGCCGGCCTGGATGTTGGTGGCGAAATTGCCCGGGTCCACATAGGCCACCGAGGCTACCATGGCCGGACCCGCGAACAGCAGGGTTGCGCCGAGGCCACGGCGACGGCCGGCCAGCACATCGGCGATGCCGGCGTTGGTGCGATCCGTCAGGAGTTGGAGCGACATGGGGCGGTGATCCGCACTCGGTGAATATAGCCATGGCTATAATGGGGTGAAATCCCGCATCGTCAAGGCGTTCGGCGCCGCTGCCCGGTAGGCGGATCGCCGCCGATGTCGTAAAAGCTTGGACCATGGCCGACCGCATCGCCGCGCTTCCTTCCCTTATGCCGCCCGGTCTCGTCGGGCCGGACGTCCATGTGGCGCGTTTCCGCCAGGCCCGGGCGGGTCGCCGCTCGGCCGTGGTGGAGGATTACGTGGAACTGATCGCCGACCTGCTCGACCACAGCGGGGCCGCGCGGCAGGTCGATATCGCGGCGCGGCTCGGGGTGGCGCAGCCGACCGTCGCCAAGATGCTGAAGCGCTTGCATGTCGACGCCCTGGTGGTGCAGACCCCGTATCGCGGCGTGGCGCTGACGGAGGCGGGGCGCTGCCTCGCGGCACGCAGCCGGGCGCGGCACCGCATTGTCGAGGACTTCCTGCTGTCGCTCGGGGTGTCGGCCGAAACCGCGCGCTGCGACGCGGAAGGCATCGAGCACCACGTCAGCCAGGAAACCCTCGACGCCCTGGCGCGCGCCTTGTGCCGCCACCACGACGGAGCCGCCCCGTGACGCCTTCGGATCTCGACGCCATCCGCGGCTGGGTCACGGCCCGCGGTCTCGCCGGCGCGAGCGAGACGGAGCTGGTGGAAGGCTTCTGCCAGCGCTGCCGGGCGGCCGGGCTGGAACTCTCGCGCGGCGCCGTGCTGATCGACACGCTGCACCCGGTCTACGAGGGGCGCATCTTTCGTTGGCGGGAAGACGGCACCGAACAACAGCCGATGCTCGAATATGGCCGCACCGGCGAGGGCGGCGAACAAGCGGAGAACTGGCAGCGCAGCGTGCATTTCCACCTGCTCGACACCGGGGGCGACGAGTTCTGCTGCCACCTCGGCCGAGAAACCTTCGACTTCTTCACCTACGACACGATGCGCGGCGACGGCGTGGTGGGCGTCGCGGCCTTTGTCCATCGCTTCGCCCAGGAGGGCAGCTTCGGCGACATGGATTGCGTGTATTCGTCCTGGACGACGCACCATCCGGAAGGCTTCGGCGAAGCCCAGATGGCGACCCTGCGGCAGTTGCTGCCATCGCTGGCCCTGGCCGTGAAATGCCGCTCGCTGGCCAGGGTGGCGGCCACGCTGGTCGAGGTCTATCTCGGCCGCGACGCCGGCAAGCGGGTGCTGAGTGGCCGCATCGCGCGGGGGGTCGCCGAGCGCATGACGACCGTGCTGTGGTTCTCGGACCTGCGCGGCTACACCACCATCACCGATACGGCGGCGCCCGAAGAGATCATCCCGCTGTTGAACGATTATTCGGCCGCCGCCATCGAGGCCATCCACGGGCATGGCGGCGACGTGCTGAAGCTGATGGGCGACGGCGTGCTGGCGATCTTCCGCGCCGAGGATCACAGCCATGCGGTCGGCTGCGCCCTGAAGGCCGTGGCCGACCTCAAGGCCGCCAAGATCGCCCTGAACCAGCGGCGGCAGGCGGAAGGGCGGCCCGTCACCTCGATCTACCTCGGCCTGCACATCGGCGAAGTGTTGTTCGGCAACATCGGCAGCGAGGAGCGGCTCGACTTCACGGTGGTGGGGCCGGCCGTCAACGAGGTGAGCCGCATCGCCTCGATGTGCCGCTCGGTCGACCGTGCCGTGGTGATCTCTTCGGCCTTTGCCGAAGCAGCCGAGCCGGCCGAGCGCGACCGCATGGTGTCGCTCGGCCGCTTCGCATTGCGCGGCGTGGGGCGGGCGCAGGAACTGTTCACGCTCGACCCGGAGCGGTGAGGCGATAGGCGGCTGGCGCGCGCTTGGCGTCTCGCTCGGGAGGCCGTTGATTGGGCTGCCCCCATCCCGCGCTGCCGCCAAGCCTCGCATCATCTGCTATGTGAGGTCGCATGGCCCGCACCCGCCCGTTGTCCCGCTTGCATATGACCGTCGCCCGGCTGCTCCGGCAGGCCTGGGTCAAGGCTGCGTTCTATTGTCTGGGAGGCATCGCGGTGGCGCTGCTCGCATGGCGGTTCCAGTTCCTCGTCCCCGAAGACTTCGCGCTCAGCGTCGGCGCCGATGCGGTCGGCAATATTTTGACCGTGCTGGCCTCCTCGATGCTGACCGTCACGACATTCTCGCTCACCGTTCTGGTCAGTGCGCTCGGCTCGGCATCGAGCGGCGTGACGCCGCGCGCCACCACGCTGTGGAGCGAGGATCGACGGGCCCATAATGCACTCGCGACCTTCATCGGCGCCTTCATGTTCTCGGTGGTGGGCATCATCGCCCTGTCGACGCACCTGTACGGATCGGGTGGGCGCCTGCTTCTGCTGGGCGCCACCGTGGTCTTGATTGGCATGATCGTCGTCACGCTGCTGCGCTGGATGCAGCAGCTCACCCGCTTCGGCCGGGTGGGCGAATCGATCCGCCTCGTCGAGGAAGCGGCGGCCCTGGCCATGCGGGGGCGGCGCGACCGCCCGCATCTCGGCGGCATCCCGCCCGATCCCCGGCACCGGCAGCCGGTGCCCGTGTTTCCCGAGCGGATCGGCTACGTCCAATATGTCGACATGGCCGCTCTGTCGCGCGCCCTCGGCGGGTCCGACGCCATGCTGGACGTTGCGGCGTTGCCCGGAACCTTTGTGCATCCGGCCTGTCCGCTGGCCTTCGTCGACGACGCCATGGGGCCCGACGCCATCGAGACCGTGCGCAAGGCCTTTCTCGTGGACGATGACCGGTCATGGGAGCAGGACCCGCGCTTCGGCCTTTCGGTTCTGGCCGAGATCGGGTCGAAGTCGCTGCCACCGACCGCGGCCGATTACGGCACGGCCATCGCGGTGATCGGCGCCGCGCTGCGGGTGCTGGCCCATTGGATGCCGGATCGCGACGACCCCGCGCCCGACCCCGAGCACCCCCGCATCCGCGTTCCCGCGCTGTCGACGGACGATATGCTCGACGATGTGTTTCACCCGCTCGCACGCGAGGGCGCAGGCCTCCTCCAGGTGCCGATGCGGTTGCAGGAGGCTTTGGCGGCGCTGGCCGCCATGGCGCCCGACCAGTTCGCGGTCCCCGCGCGGCGCTTGTCGCGTCTCGTCACCGATCATGCGGATGCGGCCCTGATCTTGCCCGGCGAGAAGGCGGCCGTGCAAAGGCTGACCCTGCGTTGAACGACGCCGGTTCCGTAACGGTTGGCCGGTGAGCGGCGTTGGCGGCAAAGGCCGAGCGGATC
This sequence comes from Lichenihabitans sp. Uapishka_5, assembly GCF_033947565.1. NCBI lineage: Bacteria > Pseudomonadati > Pseudomonadota > Alphaproteobacteria > Hyphomicrobiales > Lichenihabitantaceae > Lichenihabitans > Lichenihabitans sp. Uapishka_5. The sequence goes on along the minus strand of NZ_JARPVX010000052.1, from coordinate 15,757 downwards.
GGCAGGGTTCGAGCGGTTCCCCGCGTCGGGACGGCGGATTTGAAAGCAAGGGGCCGGGTGCGGCGGGCTCGTTCCAGCGTCATGGTGACGGAGACCCGAGGAGTTCACGATGGCGCGTCCCGCATCCCCTTGCCTGACCTCGACCGATCCGCGCTGGGCCCAGATCCTGGCCCGCGACAAGGCCGCGGACGGCCTGTTCTGGTACGTCGTGACGACGACCGGCATCTATTGCCGTCCGTCCTGCCCGTCGCGCAAAGCCAATCCCGCCAACGTCACCCTTCACGATACGCTGGCCGAGGCTCGCGCCACCGGCGCCAGGCCATGCCGGCGTTGCGATCCCGACGGAGGTTCGAGCGATGCGGCCAACCTGGCGCTTCTGGAGCGCGCTTGCCGGACGATCGCGGACGCCGCGCAAGCGCCAAGCCTTGCCGCCCTGGCCGATGCGGCCGGATTGAGCCCCGGCTATTTCCATCGGCTGTTCAAGGCGGCCACCGGGCTGACGCCGCGCGGATATGCGATCGCGCATCGCGACGCGCGCTTGCGCCACGCCCTGCGCGACGGCCCAAGCGTCACGGCCGCGATCTACGAAGCCGGCTTCGGCTCCAGCAGCCGCTTTTATGAGGCATCGACCGCGTTGCTCGGCACGACGCCAAGCGCCTACCGAGCCGGTGGTGTCCGCGAGCGGCTGCGCTTCGCGGTCGGCCAGTGCAGGCTCGGCGCCGTCCTCGTCGCCTCGAGCCACAAGGGCGTGGCGGCGATCCTGCTGGGCGACGACCCCGACGCCCTGGTGCGCGACCTGCAGGACCGTTTCCCCCGCGCCGAGCTGATCGGCGGCGACGACGCCTATGAGCGCATTGTCGCCCAGGTGGTCGGTTTCGTGGACGCTCCGGCCACCGGCCTGGATCTGCCGCTCGACGTGCGCGGCACCGCGTTCCAACAACGCGTGTGGTAGGCCTTGCGAGCCGTGCCGGCGGGGGCCACGGTCTACCGCGACCTGGCCCAGCGGATCGGGGCACCCGCCGCCACCCGCGCCGTCGCGGGCGCCTGTGCGGCCAATCCGATCGCGGTGGCGATCCCGTGCCATCGGGTCATCCGCAACGATGGTGCGCTGTCCGGCTATCGCTGGGGCGTGGACCGCAAGCGTCGGTTGCTCGACGCCGAAGGCTCGGCCCGAACGACCGAGCTCCCGGGGGCGGCCGTCGGCACGGGACGAGGGTGATCGCCGTTTATAGGTCTTGAACCCTCGCGGCCCTGCCGTTATACAGCCCCCATGTGGCGCGTGACCGACCGGTCCCGCGCCGCTCGTCTTTCAGGCGGGATGTCGATCGGGCGCGAGTTCCGGTTCGCGTCCGGCCCTTCGGTGTGGCGGTAGGATGGCGAATCCGTTTCAGTTCATGCAGGAGGTCCGGACGGAGGCCAACAAGGTCACCTGGCCGACCCGGCGCGAAACCATGATCACCACCGGCATGGTGCTCGTCATGGTGTTCGTGGCCTCGGCCTTCTTCGTGGCCGTGGACCAGGCGCTGCATTTCGCCGTGTCGCTCTTTCTCCGCCTCGGCCACTGAGCCGGGAGCCAGGTTCGGGATAAACCCATGCCCATGCGTTGGTACATCGTCCACGCCTACTCGAATTTCGAGAAGAAGGTGGCGGACTCGATCCGTGAAGGCGCCGCCCAGCGGAACCTGTCGGAGAAGTTCGAAGAGATCATGGTGCCGACCGAGCATTTCGTGGAGGTCAAGCGCGGCCGCAAGGTCAATTCCGAGCGCAAGTTCTTCCCCGGCTACGTGCTGGTGAAGGCCGACCTCACCGACGACGTCTACCACCTCATCAAGAACACCCCGAAGGTCACGGGCTTTCTGGGCGCCGACAACAAGCCGCAGCCGATCTCGGAAGCCGAGGCGACCCGGATCAAGGGGCAGGTCGTCGAGGGTATCGAGCGGCCGAAGTCCTCGATCCACTACGACATCGGCGAAAACGTCCGCGTGTCGGACGGGCCCTTCGCCTCCTTCAACGGCATCGTCGAGGAAGTCGACGAAGGCAAGTCGCGCCTCAAGGTGGCGGTGTCGATCTTCGGCCGCGCGACGCCGGTCGATCTGGAATTCGGGCAGGTGGAGAAGCTTGCCTGATCGTTTGGGCTTTCGACCCGAACAAAGCGCGTGGAAGGAGGGCACCGGCTCGCCAGGCCGGATCACCCCTTCGCACCACGAACTGTGCCACGCCCCACCCGGGGCCAACAGGATGAACCCACATGGCAAAGAAGATCACGGGCTACGTGAAGCTTCAGGTGCCGGCCGGTAGCGCGAATCCTTCGCCGCCGATCGGTCCCGCGCTCGGTCAGCGCGGCCTGAACATCATGGAATTTTGCAAGGCCTTCAACGCGCGTACCGCGCAGATGGAGAAGGGCTCCCCGATCCCGGTTGTCATCACGGCCTATCAGGATCGCTCCTTCACCTTCGAGATGAAGCAGCCTCCGGTGTCCCACTTCCTCAAGAAGGCCGCGGGCATCACGTCGGGGTCGAAGACCACCGGCAAGGGTGGCTTTGCGGGCCGCATCACCCGCGCCCAGATGCGCGAGATCGCCGAAAAGAAGATCGTCGACCTGAACTGTTCCTCGATCGATAGCGCCGTGGCGATGATCGAAGGCTCCGCCCGTTCCATGGGCCTCGAGGTGGTGGGCTAATCCGATGGCAAAGCAAGGCAAGCGCATCACCAAGGCCCGCGAGGCCATCGACCGGGTCAAGCTTTATGGCGTCAACGACGCCATCTCGCTGATCAAGACCAACGCGAGCGCCAAGTTCGACGAAACGGTCGAGATCGCCATGAACCTCGGCGTCGACCCCAAGCACGCCGACCAGATGGTCCGCGGCGTCGTCAACCTGCCGAACGGCACCGGCCGTACGGTTCGCGTGGCGGTGTTCGCCCGCGGCGCCAAGGCCGATGAAGCCACGGCGGCCGGCGCCGACATCGTTGGTGCCGAGGACCTGGTCGCATCCGTCCAGGGCGGCACGATCGACTTCGACCGCTGCATCGCGACGCCCGACATGATGGGCCTCGTGGGCCGTCTCGGTAAGGTGCTGGGCCCTCGCGGCCTGATGCCGAACCCGCGCGTCGGCACCGTGACCATGGACGTCGCCGGGGCCGTGAAGGCTTCCAAGGGCGGCGCCGTCGAGTTCCGCGTCGAGAAGGCCGGCATCGTGCAGGGCTCCGTCGGCAAGGCCTCGTTCGAGGGCGACAAGCTCATCGAGAACGTCAAGGCCTTCGTCGATGCGGTCAACCGCGCCAAGCCGACCGGCGCCAAGGGCACCTACCTGCAGCGCGTCACCCTGTCGTCCACCATGGGCCCGGGCGTGAAGGTCGAGCTCGCCACGGTGGCCACCCAGGGCGCCGTCGGCGCCTAAGGGTTTCACGGGACATCTGAAAAGGGCGGGGCTTCGGCTCCGCCCTTTTCACGTCTGGTCATGGGATGGTGTCCACCGCCATCGACAGCACGATCGCGACACCTATCTGGGCATCAATTTCCCGTGTAGGAGCCCGATGATGTCCGACCTGTCCGCCTTCCCGATCGCCCATCGCTGGCCCGCCCGGCATCCCGATCGGCTGCAGCTGTATTCGTTTCCGACGCCCAACGGCGTCAAGGTGTCGATCGCGCTCGAAGAAATGGGCCTGTCCTACGAGGCCCATACGGTGGACATCACCAAGAACGAGACCTGGGGGCCCGAGTTCCTCAGTCTCAATCCCAATGGCAAGATCCCGGCTATCCTCGATCCGGACGGGCCGGGGGGACAGCCGCTGGGTCTCTTCGAGTCGGGTGCCATCCTGCTCTACCTGGCCGAGAAGACCGGCCAATTGCTGCCGGTGGAGCCGGCCGCCCGCTACGAGACGATCCAGTGGGTGTTCTTTCAGATGGCGGCGATCGGCCCGATGTTCGGGCAGGTCGGGTTCTTCCACAAGTTCGCCGGGCGCACCTATGAGGACAAGCGGCCGCTCGACCGTTATGCGGCCGAATCGAAGCGCTTGTTCGGGGTCCTGGAGGAGCGGTTGCGGGACCGCCTTTGGATCATGGGCGACACCTATACGATCGCCGACATCGCGATGATCGGCTGGGTGCGGGGGTTCGTCGGCTTCTATGAAGCCGGCGATCTCGTCGATTACGCCAGCCTGAGCGCAGTGCCGGCCTGGCTCGAGCGCATGCTCGCACGCCCCGCCGTGCAGCGCGGCCTGGACATCCCGAAACGACCCTGAGCCCGCTCAGGCGCCGACCGGGAACAACATCACCAGCTTGAAGCGCTCGTGTCCGGCAATGTGCAACGTCGCCTGCTCGTAGTGCAGGATGCCGTCGGCGGGATGGTGGAAGGCGCGGGCGCCGCCCTCCCGGGCCACCACGTCCCGCGCCTGCCAGAAGCCGTCGAAGGTCGCGCTCTCGCGTCGCAGGTGCGCCACCAGAGCCGTGGTGTCCGGATCGTCCCCGAGCCGGCTCGTATCGGCGCGGAACTCGGCCACGAGGCGCCGGGCCCGCACATCCCAATCGCAGATGAAGCGTCGCGCCGCCGGGTCGCAGAACACGAAGCCGAGCAGGTTCGGCTCGCCGCCGTCCAGCCAGGGTGAGAAAAGACGCGCCGCCGCGGCATTGCGGCCGCAGAGCTGCCACAGCCGGTCGAGCCCATAGGCCGGCACGGTGGTGCTGGCCAGCACCTGGCCGAGCGCCAACGGGACGGCCTCGTCCGGCGCCGAGTCGATCTTGGGATCCTGTTTGCGCGCGAGTTCGAACAGGTAGGCACGTTCCGCGCGGCTCAACCGCAGCGCATCGCCGAGCCGGCTGAGCGCCGCGGGCGACGCCGACACATCGCGACCTTGCTCGATCCAGCTGAGCCAGGTGGGGCTGAGGCCGCAAAGGTCGGCCACCTCCTCGCGCCGCAGCCCGGGCGTGCGGCGTCGGCCCTGCGGTCGCAGGCCGAGATCCGTCGCCTTCAGGCGCTCGCGGTGGGCCCGCAGGAAAGCGCCGAGCTCACGCTGGGCATCGTCAGGCATGGTGGCGCTTATGCTAGGATAAATCAGGGTCTGGTGACGGTATAAACCGCAGTTCAGGGTGGATCCGCAAGGAGCCCGACGATGAGCGATACCCAGCATGATTACGTGGCCGGACATTACGGCCCCCGCGCATCCGCCTATGTGTCGAGCGCCGTCCATAGCGGTGGCCCCGACCTCGACCGCATCGCGGCCGTGCTGCAGGCGACGCGGCCGAACCGGGTGCTCGACCTCGGCTGCGGCGGCGGCCATGTCAGCTATACGGCGGCGCCCTTCGCAAGCGAGGTGGTGGCCTGCGACTTGACGCCCGGCATGCTGGCCGAGGTGGCCCGCACGGCCGCCACGCGCGGATTGGCCAACATCCACATCGAGCAGGCGGCGGCCGAGCGGCTGCCGTTCCCCGACGCGAGCTTCGACGCCGTGCTGTGCCGCTTCTCCCTGCACCATTGGCACGATCCGCATGCGGGCCTGCGTGAGGCGCGCCGCGTGATCAAGCCGGACGGCTTCGCCATCCTGATCGACACGGTGGCGCCAGCCCACCCGCTGCTCGACACCCATCTACAGGCCGTGGAACTGCTGCGCGACCCCTCCCATGTCCGCAACATGACGGCAGCCGAGCTGGTGAGCGGGCTCGCGGCCGCGGGCTGGGCCACGACCGCTCTGACGCCGCGTCGGATGCGCATGGACTTCGACGGCTGGACGGCCCGCACCCGCACCCCCGCGGTCTGCCGCGCCGCCTTGCTGCACCTGCAGGCGGAGGCCAGCGTCCCGGTGCGGGATTATTTCGCGATCGGCCCGGATGGCAGCTTCGACCTCGATGCGATCCTGGTCGAGGTGCGACCGGCCCCGCTCTGACGGTCGACTTCGCGCGCCGTCGCGCCATATGCCGACGGGGGTTCGACAACAGGGCCCTTGGAGGAACGCCATGCAATACCGTCCGCTCGGACGCTCGGGCCTTATGGTCTCCGCCCTCACGATGGGCACCATGACCTTTGGCGGCACCGGTCCCTTCGCCAAGGTCGGCGCGACCGACGTCGCCGGCGCGCGCCGGCAGATCGACATGTGCGTCGAGGCCGGCGTCAACCTGATCGACACGGCCGACATCTATTCGAACGGCCTGTCGGAGGAGATCACCGGCGAGGTCATGCGTGGCCGCAAAAACCTGCTGGTCGCCACCAAGGCGCGCTTTCCGATGGGCGAGGGGCCGAACAACCGCGGCCTGTCGCGCTATCACCTCGTCAATGCCTGCGAAGCGAGCCTGCGGCGGCTCGGCACCGACGTCATCGACTTGTACCAGTTGCATGAATGGGACGGCATCACGCCCGTCGAGGAAATGCTGGAAGCCCTCGACCTGCTGCAGCGCCAGGGCAAGGTGCGCTACGTCGGCTGCTCGAACTTTTCCGGCTGGCACATCATGAAGGCGCTGGGGATCGCCGAGCGCGAGCGGCTGCCGCGCTTCGTCAGCCAGCAGATCCACTACACATTGCAGGCCCGCGAGGCCGAGCAGGAGCTGGTGCCGATCTCGCTCGACCAGGGCCTCGGCATCCTGGTGTGGAGCCCCATCGCGGGCGGCCTGTTGTCGGGCAAATATCGTCGCGGCCAGCCGCAGCCGGAAGGCCGTGCGCTAAACGACTGGAAGGAGCCGCCGATCCATGATGAAGCCAAGCTCTACGATATCGTCGACGCGCTGGTGAGCGTGGCGGAACAGCGGGACGCCCCGGCCGCTCAGGTGGCTTTGGCTTGGCTGCTCGGCCGCCCTGGCGTGACATCGGTCATCATCGGGGCGCGCACCGAGGAGCAGTTGAAGGCCAACCTCGGCGCCGCCGACCTGGTGCTGTCGGAAGACGAGCGTGCGCGGCTCGACGCCGTCAGCCTGAAGCCGCTGGCCTATCCCTATTGGCACCAGGCCCAGACGGCCTCGGACCGCCTGGGAGTGGCCGACCTGACCCTGCTCGGGCCGCACCTGAAGAAGAACTGAGGAGCCCATCCGCGTTCTGCGTGGCCTCCTCTCCCTTGCGGAGAGGGGCACCTCGCAACGACACGCGGTCGATCCTGCCTTCATTCCGGGCCGCCACAGGCGGACCCGGAACCGGTGTGGATCAGCCTGCACCACCGAGGTTCCCCGGTTCCGTCGCTTCGCGCCGTCCGGAATGAGGGCTAAGGCCATCACGGCTTGGTGAGGATTCTCGCGGTCGGCCTCAGCCGCGCAACGCCGCCACATAGGCGGCCACCGCCGGCTCCCAACCCATGACGAGCGCGTCGACAGTCAATTCGTGCCCGATCGAGGCTTCGTGCAGGTCCGGCATGGCGGCGACGAGCGGCGGCAGGTTGTCGAGGTTGAGGTCGTGGCCGACGTTCACCAGCAGGCCGACGCGCTTCGCCTCGGCGGCCGTCTCGGCACAGCGTCGCAGCATGGTGTCCCGGTCGCCGCTGGTGAAGGCCTGCGCATAGGACCCCGTGTAGATCTCGATTCCGTCGGCCCCGAGCGCCGCCACGCGCTCGGGCATCGAAGGATCGGGGTCGACGAACACGATTCCCCGGGTGCCGCATGCCTTCAGCCGCGCGATGGCGTCGCGGACGATGGGCCGCTGCGCCTCATCGAGGCGCCATCCTTCTTCCGACGTGAACGTATCGGGTGCGTCCGGCACCAGCGTGCATTGTTCGGGCCGGATCGATTCCACGATCGCCATGAAGGCGGCGTCGGGGTAGCCCTCGATGTTGAACTCAAAGGCCGGGCGCCAGGGCCGCATCATCTCGGCCAAGGCCGGCACGTCGGTGCGGCGGACATGCCGCTCATCGGGGCGGGGATGCACGGTCAGCCCTTCGGCCCCGGCCTGCCGGGCGAGGCGGCCGAATGCCAGCACGTCCGGCACTCCGGTGCGGCGGGCATTGCGCAGCAGGGCGATCTTGTTGAGGTTGACGCTCAGGCGCGCCATCTCAAAACTCCTCGGCCCGGAAGGTCAGCACCAGCATATCCCGGGTGCCGGGCCGCGACGGGTCGATCGGATGCACGGGGCTGACGGCATGCAGCATGCGACGGTCGTCGATCAGGTAGCTGTCGAGCGGCTCCTGCAGCGTCGCTTCGGCCCGCGCGGCTCCGTCCTCGCCCACCACCGTGCTGGCGCCGCCGGCCACGTTGGCGCGCTCGACCATCAGGGTCAGCACGAAGTCGACGCCGTCGCGATGGGTGCCCTCGGGCGTCGGCAGGCCACCGGTGCCGGTTTGAGCCTCGATGCGGAACTGGTGCATCTCGACATGCCAGGCTGGCGCCGGCCGCACCGCCGCGAACGCGTCCGCGCAAAGCCGCAGGAGCGCCCGGTTCATCGGGTGGTCGGCGATAATATCGGTGACGGGCGCGAACACCCGGGCGATGCCGCCATTGAGCGGATTGTTGTCCCGGGTCTGGAAATGCGGCTGCGCCGGCTTGCGCCGCAGGACGCCGTCCGCGAGCGCGAAGCAGGCGAAGCGCCGCTTGCGATAGGTGCCGCCATCGGCCATGAAGCGGTCGGGCTCGAGCGCGTCCCAGCTGGCCGCGTAGCCATTCCAATCGGTGCCGCCGAGGGCTTCCGCGGCGGCCAGCATCGCCGGTCCGGGCACGAAGCCGAAGCCGTCGCGCGCGAGACGGTCCGCGATCGCCGAACTGTTGTTCGCGGTTTCGATCAGGGGACGGTGAGCAACCGACATGGGATGTGATCCTCGGGACGACGCACGATGCGTAGCGCGGCAGATAGGCAGCAGGAGCCGGCTTTGAAACCTCCTCTCGGTCTTACCCTGGGCGACGCGGCCGGCATAGGCCCGGAGATCGTGGCGCGGCTGCTGGCCGAGGGGCCCGGCTCCCCCTACGTGGTTTATGGCGACGCCGGGGCGTTGCGGCGCGGTGCGGCGGTGGCCGGGGTGGCGCTCGAGGTCGTGCCCATCCGCGATCCCGCGGACATCGCCACCGTGCCGCCCGGCGCCGTGCCGCTGATCCAGGCGGGCACGCTGCCGGCCGACCTGACGCTCGGCGCAGTGTCCGACATCGCCGGGGCTGCCGCCTATGCGGCGCTGGTGGCCGCCATCGACGACGCCCGGGCCGGCCGGATCGCCGGCATCGTGACGGCACCGATCAGCAAGGACGCCTTCCAGGCGGCCGGTATCCGGCAGCCGGGCCACACCGAGATCCTGGCCGAACGGACCGGCACCGCCGATTTCGCCATGGTGCTGGCCAACGAGGACCTGCGGGTGCTGTTGAACAGCATCCATGTGGCCCTGGCCGATGCCGTGCGCGCCGTGACCCCGGCGAACGAGCTTCGCGCCATCCGGCTGGCCGACGTTGCGGCGCGCGCCTTCGGGGTGGCGCGCCCGCGCGTCGCGGTGGCGGGCCTCAACCCCCATGCGGGCGAGAACGGATTGTTCGGCCGTGAAGAGATCGTCGTCATCGCGCCCGCGATCGCACAAGCGCGGGCGCTCGGCATCGACGCCACGGGCCCCTGGCCGGGCGACACCGTGTTCATGCGGGCACGGCGGGGCGAGTTCGACATCGTGGTGGCGCAATATCACGACCAGGGGCTCATCCCGGTCAAGTACCTCGGCGTCGATCATGGCGTGAACATCACGATCGGGCTGCCGTTTCCGCGCACCAGCCCCGACCATGGCACGGCCTTCGACATCGCCGGGCGCGGCATCGCCAGCCACCTGAGCCTGCGGGCGGCGTTCCGCCAGGCAATCGCGCTGAGCGACGGCGGACCGTCCTTGCGCTGACGGCGGCGGCCCCGCGTCGACAGGACGCGCCGATCCGGCTATCGTGGGGCTTCCCAGGAGCCGAGCCGTCGCTCGATCGAACCTCGTGATGCCGCGCCGAACCCTGGTTCCTTCCTCCCCCGTTGCGATCCCGGCGCAGCGGCATCCGACGCCGGCACCGCCGTCGCGGACCCGGGGGGTTCCGCGCAGCCGGTCCGGTCGGTCGATTTGATGCCAGCTCCCAGCGACATCGCGAAGCGGGTCTACGACCACACCTGGAAGCTCGACCCCATCATCCGGTCGCTGCTCGACACCGATTTCTACAAACTGTTGATGCTGCAGATGATCTGGGGCCTCTACCCGGACGTCGAGGCGACCTTCACGTTGCTGAACCGCAGCCGCACGGTGCGGCTGTCCGACGAGATCGAGGAAGGCGAGCTGAGGGCGCAGCTCGACCACGCCCGTTCGCTGCGCTTCAGCAAGAAGGAAATGATCTGGCTGGCCGGCAACTCGTTCCATGGCCGTCATCAGATTTTCGAACAGCGCTTCCTGCGCTGGCTGACCGATTTTCGGCTGCCCGACTACGAGCTGCGCCGTGAGGACGGGCAGTTCGTGCTGCAATTCCACGGCCGCTGGTGCGAAACCACCATGTGGGAGATCCCGGCCCTCGCGATCGTCAACGAGCTGCGTTCGCGCGCCGCCTTGAAGCAGCTCGGGCGCTTCGAGCTCGACGTGCTGTATGCCCGGGCCAAGGCGAAGCTGTGGAGCAAGGTCGAGCGCCTGCGCGAGCTGCCGGGCCTGCGCATTTCGGATTTCGGCACGCGGCGGCGCCATTCCTTTTTGTGGCAGCTTTGGTGCGTCGAAGCCCTGAAGGAGGGGCTCGGCGGCGCCTTCATCGGCTCTTCGAACGTCTTGATGGCGATGAACAACGACCTCGACGCCATCGGCACCAACGCCCACGAACTGCCGATGGTGCTGGGCGCGCTGGCACCCGACGACGCCGCGCTGCGCCAGGCGCCCTACCGGGTGTTGCAGGACTGGCAGAAATATTATGGCGGCAACCTGCTGATCGTGCTGCCCGACGCCTTCGGGTCGCAGGCGTTCCTGAAGGCCGCGCCCGACTGGGTGGCGAACTGGACCGGCGTACGGCCCGATTCTGCGCCGCCGATCGAGGGCGGCGAGGAGATCCTGCGCTGGTGGCGCGCGCGGGGCCATGATCCGAAGGAAAAGCTGCTGGTCTTCTCGGATGCGCTCGATGTCGACACGATCGAGGAAACCTTCCGCCATTTCCAGGGCCGGGTCCGCATGAGCTTTGGTTGGGGCACCAACCTGACCAACGATTTCGAGGGCTGCGCCCCCAATCCCAACACGGCCCTGAAGGCGATCTCGCTCGTTTGCAAGGTCAGCGACGCCAACGGCCACCCGGCCGTCAAGCTTGCTGACAATCCCCGCAAGGCGACCGGCGACCCCGCCGAGATCGCCCGCTACCTGCGGGTGTTCGGCGATGCCGGCCGGGTTGCTCAGGAGGTGCTGGTGTGACCGGCCGGACGCCGGGCGGCGAACACCCAGTGGCGTGACAGCCCATAGCTGCAAGCCCCGCTGAACAGCGCCGCCGCCAGTGACGCCGCAGGGGCCGAAATGCCGGTGCGGGTCGCTATGGCGGCCAGGGTCGCGGTGCCGGCCGCGCAAAGTGCCTGCGCGGCGCAATAACGGGGCAGGGCGGCCCGGTGAGCGTGACGGCCGCGAAACGTCCAGGCCTGCTGCACCACGTAGCTGACCAGCAAGGTCAGGCCATAGGCCAGCAGCGATCCGGCGAAGGGCGGCAGCGGGCTCCGCAACGCCGCATCGGTCAGCCCGAACAACAGCGCGGCGGCGCCGAGGCCCGTCACAACGAAGCGCACAGGCTCGGACGCGAGAAGCTGCTTCAGACCCTGCGGCATGGGTACGTTGTCGGGCATGGCGATCGCTCGCTTGTGCCTGAGGGATGTTACTCGATCCCGAACAAGCTATGTTAAGCGAAGCGGGGCCGGAGCGTGCCGGTTCGGCGCGTGAGAGGTGGCATGGCCGGAACCAGCGTCCTCGGGGCACCTGCCTCGACCCCCGTCCTGGCGGGGTCCGCGGCCTGTTTCGGGCTTGCCTTCGTGGCCGCAGCGTCGCCGCCCTCGCTCGGCACGGCCCTGGCCACGGTGGTGCTGGGGCTGTTGGCATTCATCGGGCTCCAGTATGCCGTGCTGGGGCAGGCGCCTCGCCCCCGTGGTTTGGTGGCCGATGCGTTGTTCCTCATCGCCATCATGGCGGGCCGTATCCCGGCGACCCTTTGGTCCGTGCCCGGCACCTGGCCCGACCTGCTGAAGGTCACGGCCATCGGGGCCGCCAGCCTTCTGTTGTGCTGCGGCGCCGCTTCGGCCGTCGCCGTGCTTCGCCTGCGCCGCCATCTGGCGCTGCGCGAAACGGCCGCGATCCTGCTGGTGCCGGTGATGTTCAACCTGATGCTGGCGCTCGGTGCGACGCCGCTCGTGCTGGGCCTCGGGCAGCGGCTGCACCTGGGGCCTGAGTGGCTCGCGACCGCGGTCGGCCGCGGCCTGCTGATCCTCGGCTTCCTGGAGATCCTTACCGGCATCCTGCGCCTGCTGGTGGCCGGCCGAATGTCGGCACCCTGGCGGGTGCACGGCGTCTTGGTGCTTGCGGCCGCCCTGTCGGCCGTGACGCCCGTGCTGGCGGGCCTGCCCGAGGTCGTGGTTAAGGTCGGCGGGCCGATGGCGACGGCGGCCGCCTTTGCGACCGCAGTGATCTGCGCCGGGCTGGCGCAATCGGGGTTGTGGGCGCTCGTCACCATGGTGACCGGGCTCACCATCGACGCCATCCATGGTACACCGCCGATCCCGTCCAACACCCGCAGCCATTGGCGCACCGGCCTTCGCAAGGGCACCGTCTATGGCGGCACCTTCATGCTGCTGCTGCTGGCCATCGACGCGCTCTACCGGGCGCCGGGCGTGGTCGATGCGATCCGCGCGCTGCCGCTCCTCGCCGGCGTCGCGATCGGCACAATCGCCTTCCCGTTGATCCAGACGGTCGTCGGCAGCGCCGACGGCGCGGCGCCCTTTTTCGGGCGCTTGGCGCGCGCTTATCGCCAGCCCCGCTTGTTCGGGCGTGGCGCCGTGGTCGGGCTCGGCGCCGCGCTGGCGCTCGGCGATGGCCTGCCGAACCAGGACGGGCTGATCCGCTTCCTGGCGCTGTTCGGCATCGGGGCGCTGGCCTATGCGGGGGTCGACCTCGTGGCCGATATCGTCGCCCGGGCGCGGCATGGCACTGTGGTGCAGGGCTGGCGTACCTATGCGCTCGGCGCCCTGCTGGGCGGCCTTGTCGGCGGCGCGGTGGGCTGGTACTTCGACGCCGCGCAGATCGGCGTCGTGCTGGCCAAGTTCTTCGCCTATGTGGACCTCGACTACGCCGGCGCCGGACGCGCCGTGCAGCCCTATGGCACCACGCCGCTGTTCAACAAGTTCGGCGCCATCGACCTTGGCTCGGTCGGCGGCGGCGTGCGGTTGTTCTTCAACGAATCGCTCGCCGGCACCATTAATTGGTCGATCGCGGCGCCGTTGTTCTCGATCAACTTCTTCGTCCTGCTGGCTATCCTCGATCGCTCGCTGACGCCGCTGAAGCGTTTGTTCAGCGCCGCCGGCTTCGAGGGGCTGGTGGAACAGGCCGTGCGGGTGCTCGGCTGGGGCCTCTGGATGGCGCCCGTCATCAACTCGTTCCTACGCCAGTCGCCCGACCCGAGCTGGTACAACCAGGACGGCGCCATCCGCACCCTGGTGGCGACCGGCGCCCAGACGATCCTTCCGGCCGGCGACTTCCGCCTGTGGAGCCTCGCGGTCTTCACCGGGCTTCTGGCCTATGACTGGCTGCGCATCCTGATCTGGTTCGACCACATGGGCCTTCGGGTCGCGACGCTGGTCAACCTCACCTTTATCGGCGGCGACCGCGTCGACGAGGCGGCGGCGCGCTTCACCGGCCATTCCGGCCGCACCCGGGTGATCCCGGAATCGATCCGCCGCTTCGCTACCTGGGCGCCGCTGATCATTCCGTTCTACATCCCGCGCGGGCGTGAATGGGACAGCGCCTGGAGCGGTGCCGAAGCGATGCGCAACAGCGCCGGCGCCATTGCGGCCCCGGTTTGGGTCGTGGCGGCGGCCTATGCGGCGGCGGCGCTCGCGGCCGGTGGGGCGGCGGTCCTCGTAGCTCGCGCTTGGCGCGGCCGGGTGGCGCCGGCCGGCCCCGGCGTGGCCGGGACACCGCGCATGCTGACGGCGGGGCGCGAAGCCTTCGGCCTCGCCAACGGGTTCATGCGCAGCGAGTTGATGGCCGATGGTCGCGGCTTCGCGGTGATCGAGGGCGCGGCGCGCGGCGGCGCCCCGATCGACCTGTCGCGCCGTCCCGAGGATGCTTTGCAGGTGATCGGGCCGTTCCTGATCGTGCAGGATGCCGGCATCCCGCAGCCCTGGAGCCTCGGCTACGAGCCGATGCAGGTGGCGGGGCCCGATTATCGCGTCACCCAGGCCGGGCCGGCGCGGCTGCGCCTGCGCAACAGCGCCCATGGGGTGGCGATCACGGCCGACATCGAGCTTGCCGAGGCGGCTTGCGTGGAGCGCTGGCAGGTGTCGGTGACGAACCACGGCCCGGAGCGCAAGCGCATCACCCTGACGAGTTTCCGCGAACTCGGCGTCCACAACCCGGGCATCTACCTGCGCGACCCGGATTTCAACGGCCTGCATGTCGAGACGACCTTCATCAAGGGTCTTAACGCCATCCTGGCCCGCAACCGCCTGCTGAAGAACAGCATCGGCGGCATGTCGCACGAGACCGTGTTCCATGCGGTGCGGCTCGACGGCACCGAGGCGCGGCTGATCGGCTATGAGGATTCCCGCACGCGCTTCCTCGGCCAGGGCGGCATCCGCCGGCCGGACGGGCTCGGCCGTTCGCGCGACATCACCGACGAGGGCGCGCTCTACACCTTTGATCCCGCCGCCAGCCTGACGGTGCGGCTCGACCTGCCGCCGAACCAGACCACCACGATGGTGTTCGTCACCGGTTGGGCCGCTGACGAGGCGGCGGCCGCCGAGCGGGTCGCGGCCGAGCTTGGCCTGGCAGTGCCGGGCGAGAGTGCCCTGCGGTCGGTGCTGTACCGGCAGCGGCGCCTGCATCCCGGCGCCCTGCCGAGGCCCGAAACCTGGCCGTTCCACTTCGAGGCCGACCACATCCTGCGCCTGACCGAGAAGACGCCGCGCCCCTGGGCCCACGTGATGGCCAACCCGGCCGGCTTCGGCACCGTGGTGTCGAACGAGGGCGAAATCCATTCCTATATGGTGAACGAGCGCCAGAACGCCCTGACGCCGTTCCGCTTCGAATCGACCCCGGCCGCCGTCCCCGGACAGCTGATCTATGTGGTGGACCTCGAAACCCATGCGGCTCACACGGCCGGCTTCGTGCCGTTCCGGCGCCCGGATGCGACCTACGACGTCACCTACGACCTTGGCTCCGCCACCTTCCGCATGCGCCACGGCGACCTCGAACTCGAATTGCTGGTCTTCGTGGTGCCGCTCGCGGCCTCCGACTGCCGCATTCTGACGATCCGCAACCATGGCGCGACGGCCAAACGCTACCGCGTGGTGCCGTATTTCGACATGGTGCTCGACCAGAACCCGGAAGACAGCGCCGGCAACCTCGACGTGGTGCGCGACGAGGCCACCGAGGCGCTGTTGTTCTCCAATCCCAAGAACGATTTTCATCGTGGCTGGGCCTTCGCGGCCACCAGCCTGACGGCGCCTTACGTCGAAACCGTGCGGATGCGCTTCATCGGTGGGCCGGGCCGCGACCTCGCCTCGCCCGTCATGGTCGAGACCGGCTTCCCCGACGGCAGCGTCGGCGACGACGGGCGGCGCGTCGCGGCCTTCTGCGGCGAGGTGGACGTGCCGGCGGGCGGCGCCACATGCCACCATTTCAGCACGTCGCC
>NZ_JARPVX010000051.1:0-29502 GCF_033947565.1 Lichenihabitans sp. Uapishka_5 | reverse complement strand
TAGCCGACGTGCTCGCCCGCCTCCCGGACCACTCCGCCAAACGCCTCAACGAGCTACTGCCCTGGAACTGGAAGGCCAGCCACCCCGTCACATCCCTGGCTCACGCGGCCTGACCGCCGAAACCCTCAGCGGGATTACAGTGACGCGGTAGCCCGGATCTGCGGTACTGGCCGGATGCGTACGTTTGACGACGCACTGCCGCTTCTAAAGCGCGGCGGGTTTACTGAGGGCTCCAACATTAAAAGAAAACGATCAATGGGTTTGCGCCCGAGCACAGCGAGCGCTTGGTTTCGGGCAATGCTGACTCGCTTTTGCAGCTGGAACGAAGGTTTTGCTCCGTAATAGGCGGCATGAGTGTCCCCTAAATCGTAGAGCACAACGAACTGCTCACGAATGATTGTTCAGTGGTGGTTGCGCTATCATTTTGTATTGACACCAACGGTCGAGACCGCTGACATGGCGGGAAGGGTCGCACAGCTGTGCTGAAGTCGACCACGCTCGGGAGGGCACCTATGACGAACCGACGGGAGTTTATGACGCTGGCTGGCGGCGTGGCCTTGAGCAGCTTCTTGCCCCTCGGCCCTGCCTGGGCGGCCGGCAACGCCATCAAGGTTGGCTATAATGTCGCCACTCTTGCCAACCCGTTCTTCCAGGGCATGACCAAGGGCGTGGTGGATGCGGCCAAGCAATTCCCGCAGATGACCTTGCTGAACACCAACGCCAATGGCGATGCCAACACGCAATCCACCATGGTGGTTGACCTCATCAACCAGGGCGTCGACGCCCTGATCCTCAATCCGATCAACGCCAATTCCATTGTTCCGGTGGTGGAGCGTGCCCACAAGAAGAACATTCCGGTCTTCACGCTCGACCGCGGCGCCGCTTGTGGCGACTGCCAGAACAACTTCCTCGAAACCGACAACGTCGCCATGGGGCGCGAAGGCGCGCAGTTCGTCATCGAAACGTTGAAGAAGCGCTATGGGACGGTCAAAGGCAATGTGGTCGATCTCGTGGGGCTGATCGGCACCACGGCAGGGGACGATCGCGACAAGGGTTTTATGGACGTGTTCAATAAGGCTGCGGCCGAGAACCCGGGCCTGAAGCTGATCGCCCGCCAGGAAGGCAAGTTCGATCAGGAAACTTCGTTCAACCTGATGAGCCAGATCATGGCCGCGAACCCACAGATCGACGCCGTGTTCAACGGCAACGACGACAATGCGGTCGGTGCCGTGCGGGCCATCCGCCAAGCCAGTCGTGCGGTGCCGATGACAGATCCCAAGCACATCGTGGTCATCGGCATCGACGGCACCCGGCAGGCTCTCGCGGCCATCCGCAAGGGCGACATGGACGCGACCTTGTCGCAAAACCCGCTCGCCATGGCGGCGCAATCGGTCAAATACGTCGACGCGTTCTTCAACGGCGACAAAGCCAGCATTCCAGCCCATCAGTTCTGGCCCCACATCCTGATCACCAAGGACAACATCGATAGTGACACGGTGAAGACATACGGCCTTTGGGGCGAACAGGTCTGATCACGATTGGCGTCGTCGATGTCTGACCTGCTCGCGATGGAGGGCGTGTCGAAGTCTTTCGTCGGTGTACCTGTGCTCACCGATGTGTCGCTCACGGTCGTCCGCGGTGAGGTTCTCGGCATCGTGGGTGAAAACGGAGCCGGCAAGTCGACGCTGATGAAGGTCCTGGCCGGCATTCATCGCACTGACGCAGGCATCATCAGACTTGAGGGGAAAACCTTCGAGCCCGGTGGTCCCGGCGATGCGATCCGAGCCGGCATCAAGGTGGTGCACCAGGAGCTTAGCCTCTTTCCCGACCGCACTGTGGCCGAGAACATCTTTGCCGGTGCCTTGCCTCGCACTGGTTTCGGCACCGTGCGTCAGGGACAGTTGATGCGGGACGCGCGCGCCGTTTTGGCCCGAGTCGGCCTCAATGTCGCGGCGAGCGCGAAGTTGCGCACGCTGTCGCTGGCGCAGCGTCAACTGGTCGAGATCGGCCGCGCCTTGTCGCAGCAGGCGCGCATCATCATCATGGACGAGCCAACCGCAACGCTGACGGGCCACGAGGTCGAGTTTCTGAAGGGTGTGATTGCCGGGCTCAAGGCTGAAGGCGTCGGCATCATCTTCATCAGCCACCATCTCGAAGAAGTGTTCGCGATCTGCGATCGCGTCGCCGTGATGCGCGACGGGCGCTGCGTCGACATCCGGCCTGTGGGCGCCTGGACCGAGGATGCCATGGTCCAGGTGATGGTGAACCGGCCCATCGACAAGTTCTTTCCCAAGCTCGATATCGCGCCGGGGCCGGTGCTGATCGAAGTCGAGCGGCTCGCCAGCGATCGGCGCTTTCACGACGTTTCGTTTCAAGTAAAGGCCGGTGAAATCTATGGCCTTGCAGGCCTTGTCGGTGCCGGTCGCACCGAGGTGTTGAAGACGATCTTCGGCGCCCTGCCACTGACGGCCGGCATGGTCCGCATCGCAGGCCAGGACCATCGCCCGCATTCGCCGCGCCGATCCCTCGCGGCCGGCATTGTCCTGACCCCGGAAGACCGTAAGGCGGAGGGGCTCGTGCTGCCGTTCTCGATCCGCGCCAATATCGGCATGTCCACCCTCGGCAAGTTGGCACGCTTCGGTGTCATGTCGCGGCGCGCCATGGTGCAGCTTGCCGATCAGTCGATCCGGCGTTTGCGCATTCGCACCACATCGTCTGCCCAGGAGGTTCGACGCCTGTCTGGCGGCAATCAACAAAAGGTCGTGCTGGCTCGCGCCATGTCGGTGACGCCGCGCGTCTTCATGCTGGATGAGCCGACCCGGGGCGTCGATGTCGGCGCCAAGGTTGAGGTCTACACCCTCATCGGCGAACTCGCGGCCGCCGGGGCCGCGATCCTCATCGTGTCGTCGGACCTGCTGGAGCTGTTGGGACTATGCGACCGCATCGGCGTTATGCGGGCCGGCCGGCTCGTGGGCGAGGTTGACCGGTCCGACTTCTCGCAAGACCGCATCATGTCGCTCGCGGCGATCGGATAAATCGATGACACTCAAGGATTCCGCTCGCCTCGGCGACGTGGCCGCCCCGCGGAAGCGCTTCGCGGTCGATTTCAGCGACCTCACTGTGCTGATCGTGTTCCTCGCCATCGTGGTCTATCTGACGCTGTCGACCGCTTCTTTCATGTCGACCGCGAATCTTCTGGCGATCCTGGTCGCAACCTCGCTGATCGCCGTGGTGGCCTGCGGCCAGACCTTCGTGATCATTACCGGAGGCATCGACCTATCGTCGGGCTCGGTCGTGGCGCTTGCTGGCGTGGTCACCGGCATGGCGCTCCAGGCCCATGTGCCGATGCCGCTCGGCGTCGCGATCGGCGTCGGGGTCGGGGTGGCCTGCGGGCTGTTCAACGGCCTCGCAGTCACGTTTCTCGGCATGAACCCGTTCATCGTCACCTTGGCCGTCATGGCCATGGCGCGCGGGCTTGCCTTCATCCTGCCGGGGGGGGCCACGATCTTCGGCTTCGACGACAGCTTCGACCAGATCGGCGGCGGCCTCATCGGGCCGCTGCCCATCGCGGGGATCATTTCGCTCGCGGCGTTGCTCGTCGGGGCCTTCGTGCTCGGCAAGACGGTGTTCGGCGCCGAGGTCTACGCGGTCGGCGGCAACCGCGAGGCTGCCAACATGACCGGCATCCCGGTTCGACGCACGCTGATCCTTGTATATCTGATCTCGGGGGCACTCGCCGGGCTTGGCGGCGTCATTCTCACCGGCCGGCTCGATTCGGCGCAGCCCATCGCGGCGCAGGGGTTGGAGCTGAATGCCATTGCGGCCGTGGTCATCGGCGGGGCTTCGCTGTTCGGCGGGCGCGGCTCCATGCTCGGCACGATCCTTGGCGTGTTGCTGATCGGCGTCATCAACAATGGGCTGACGCTGCACAACGTCGAACCGTTCTGGGTGCAATTCATCCAGGGCGCCGTCATCTTCCTGGCGGTGCTGTTCGACTCGCTCAACACCAAGCGTAAAGCGGCCGGCTAAACCGGCTGCTTCACGCATCGGCCGTCATTCCGGGGCGCCAAAGGCGAACCCAAAACCGGGAGCTCCGACCTGCCGCCGACGAGGCTCCCGGTTTCGGATCTCCGCTCCGTCCGGAATGACGGTGGCGTTCACCACAGGATCAACCCCGATGAAATACCGTCTGCTTGGCCGCTCGGGCCTGAAGGTTTCGGCCATCACCATGGGGACCTTCACGTTTGGAGGCCAAGGCGCCTTCGCAATGACGGGCCGCCAGGGCGTGCCGGAAGCGCAACGCCTGATCGGCACCTGCCTCGAGGGTGGCATCAACCTGTTCGACACCTCGAATATGTACTCGCTCGGTCTGTCCGAGGAGATCCTGGGGAAGGCACTCGACGACAAGCGCCACGACGTGCTGATCTCGTCGAAAGCCCGCATGCGTATCGGCGATGGTCCGAACGACGAGGGTGTGTCGCGCTTCCATCTGATCCGCGAATGCGAGCGCAGCCTGAAACGGCTCGGACGTGACCATATCGACATCTACTATATGCACGAGTGGGATGGGCAGACGCCGCTCGAGGAGATGCTGTCCGCACTCGACTTTCTCGTGCGCCAGGGCAAGGTTCGCTACATCGGCTGCTCGAACTATTCGGGTTGGCACATCATGAAGGCGCTCGGAGTGAGCGATCTGCATGATTATCCCCGGTTCGTCACCCAACAGATCCACTACACGCTCGAAGCGCGCGAAGCCGAATACGAGCTGTTGCCGATTTCGGTCGACCAAGGCCTCGGCGTGCTGATCTGGAGTCCCCTCGCGGCGGGGCTGCTGTCGGGCGCACACCGGCGCGACCAGCCCGTAGCGCCCGGCTCGCGCCAAGAGAAGGGCTGGACCGAGCCGCCGATCCGCGACATGGAGCGGCTCTGGACCATTGTCGACGCCTTGGTGAAGCTTGCCGAGGCGCGTGGGGTCTCGGCCGCCCAGATGGCACTGGCCTGGGCGCTCGAGCGTCCCGGCGTCACATCGGCCGTGGTGGGCGGCGAAACGGAAGCGCATTTCCGCGACAATATCGCGGCGGCAGATCTCGTGCTGACCGATGACGAGCGCAAGGTGCTCGATGACGTCAGCGCCCTGCCGATGATCTACCCTTATTGGCACCAGGGCCAGTTCGCCCGTGATCGCTTCAGCGAAGCCGATTGGGCGCTGCATCGCGGCAACCCGTGGGCGCTGGCGTCCTCATAGGCCGCCAGCACTCCATCGCTTTAAAAGAACCCACGTCCTCGAAGCACGATGGAGGTGCTGCCGACGACAAAGCGGCGGCATCAAAGCTAGCCGTCTAATCCATAGCGAAGACCGATACGCCTCGGTCTCAGCTTTGATGCTCCGGTGCAACCTCATCGAGGGTTCGGTGGCGTCGCGAGCAATCTGATTGTAGAAGGCTCTGCTGAACTCTTTTCGGTTGAGGAGGTCACATGATCGTAGCAACGACAAACGACATCGCTGGTCACCGAGTCACGCGTCATCTCGGCGTTTGTCGTGGCATCACAGTTCGATCGCGCAGTGCGCTTGGCAATATCGGAGCCGGTTTTCAGGCCCTCTTTGGTGGTAATGTCAGCATCTATACTGAGCTTGCTGAGAGAGCTCGGCAGGAAGCTTTCGACCTCATTATCACGCATGCGCGCGATGCGGGTGCAAACGCCATCACTGCGATGCGCTACGATGCCAACGAGATCGCCGACGGCATTACGGAAGTGCTGGCTTACGGCACGGCTGTCGTGATCGAACCCGAGTGAAAAGATTGGGAGGGCTCGAGGGCACGGTGCCGGAAGGTTGCAGCGCGAGCCAAGATCTCGCGCTTGAGTCTTTGACGCGCCGCGTTGCTGAGCTTGAACACCGGCTTGACATAATGAAGATCATCGTCGGCCTTGTTCTGACCGGCAAGCTTCTCCTATTGCTTCTGTTCGTCTACATTCTTTTCGGAAATGGTTTGCCGCGCGGCGGTACTGCAGTTCGGTCTACCACTCAGGCCGCGACGCTGCTACAAAGGTGATCGCGAAACGCAACGGCGTTCATCCAGGCAATGGCAAGAGCCGAGACACTCTTAAGCCTCACCATAGCTTCAACCGCGACCGCAGATCCTCGACCTGCTCCGGCGTAAGCGGGCGCGTGTCGCGGCCGTGCAGCATGAGGGTCAGCTTGGCGGTTTCTTCCAGCTCCTCCGTGGCATAAACCGCATTGGCGAGACTGGTGCCGGCCACCACGGGGCCGTGATTGGCGAGCAGCACCGCATGGTGTTTGCCGGCGAGCTTGGCGACCGCACGGGCGAGGCTGTCGTCGCCGGGCGGATGGTAGGGCACAAGAGGCAGGCGGCCGACCCGCATGATGTAATAGGCCGTCAACGGCGGCAGGCAGTCACACGGGTCGAGCCCATGCAGGCACGATACCGCGACCGAATGCGTCGAATGGAGGTGGACCACGGCGCCCGCGCCCTGCCGCTCGGCATACATGACACGGTGCAGAAAAGCTTCCTTGGTGGGCGGGTCACCGCTGACGAGGTGGCCGTCGTCGCCGATGTGCGACAGTCGCGCCGGGTCGAGCTCGCCAAGCGAGGCGTTGGTGGGGGTCATCAACCAGCCGCCATCGGGATGACGGACTGACAGGTTGCCGGTGGAGCCGAAGGTGAGGCCGCGGCCAAACAGCGAGGCGCCGCAGCGGCACACCTCCTCGCGGAGAGAGGCATCGCTCATCGCAGCAAATCCCAGGCTTTCAGGAAAAAGTCGGGCGCGCCGAAATTGCCCGACTTAAGCGCCAGGGCCAGGTCGGGTGCGCCGACGGAGCGCGTCCACGGCACGCCGGGGTCGATCTCGGGGCCGATGGTCAGGGCCGAAACGCCGAGCGCCTGCACCACGGCGCCGGAGGTTTCGCCGCCGGCGACGAGCAGCCGCCGCACGCCACGCACGACCAGCCCGCGCGCGACTTCGGCCAAAATCGCTTCGAAGCGCTCTCCCGCCCCGGGGCCGAGAAGTGCCTTGGCCTGAGCGATCGCGTCGGGGTCAGCGCTGGACGACACCAGGAGGGGGCCGTCGCCGGTCTGCGTGGCGACCCAGTCGAGCACGCGGGCCGCCGGGTCGTCCTCCTGCGCCAGGGCGGCATCGACGGCGAAGAACGGCATGCCGGCGTCCCGCGCCGTCGCGACCTGAGCCCTGGTGGCGGCCGAGCAGGAGCCCGACAGGATGGCGGCACGTCCGGCTGGGGCCGCCATGCGGGCCGGCGGCGGGTATAGCTGCGGCATCAGCCCGGCCGCCACATAGGCCGCCGGCAGCCCCATGGCGATGCCCGAGCCGCCCGTGACGAGCCGGTGGCCCGCTATGGCCGCCCCGATGTCGCGCAGGTGCCGATCGGTCACGGCATCGACGATGCAGAGCCCGCGGCCTTCCCGGTCCTCGCGGGTAAGCGCCGCCGCGATGCGCTCCGGGCCGGTATCAACGTCCGCGAAGCCCACGTGACCCACCGGGCGCCGCGACTGCCGCGCCAGCACGCGTCGGAGGTCCGCGTCCCGCATCGGATTGAGCGGGTGGTCTTTCATCGGACTTTCGTCGAGCGGCACGCCGAGCACGAAGAGCTGGCCGGCGTAAATGGTCCGCCCCGCGCGCGGAAAAGCCGGGCAGGCCACGGCCACGCCGCCGCCGAGCCGCTCGAGCAGCGCCTCGCCCACGGGGCCGATGTTGCCCGCATCGGTCGAGTCGAAGGTCGAGCAATATTTGAACAGGATGCGCTCGGCGCCGAGCCGCTGCAGGGCGTCGAGCGCAGCAAGCGACTGCGCCACCGCGTCCCCGGCTGGGATCGAGCGTGACTTCAGCGCCACCACCAGCGCGTCCACCTCCGTGACGTCGAGGTCGGGCCGGGGCACGCCGGTCGACTGCACCGTTCGCATGCCCTCCTGGGCAAGGGTCAGCGCCAGGTCGGTCGCGCCCGTCAGATCGTCGGCGATGCAGCCAAGCAGCATGGAGTTCCCTCGAATGATCGACGGCGGATGCCGTCAGCGCCCTTCGCGGTCGAAGATGCGGCGCTTGGCAGCCACGATGCCGGCGAGGCAGCGGTCGCGCCAAAGGCGCCGGTCGGCAAGACCGGCCTCGGAGGTTCTGGCCCGTCGATCGCGTTCGATGGCGCCCACAAGCGCCGGGGTCCATTCGCGCATCTCGGCCTGTTCTGCCGCGAGCCCCTGATACATCGGGCCGAGGTTGCGGCAATATTCGGCGATGCCCGCCTTGGCATTGAGGTCGATGGTTTCGAACGGACCCATGAAGGCCCAACGCAAGCCGAGCCCGTCCGACATGGCGCTGTCGAGATCCTCGGCCGAGCAGATGCCGTCGGCGACGAGCTTGAAGGCCTCGGCCAGGACGGCGCTTTGCAGACGGTTGACCACGAAGCCGTTGACCTCGCGGCTGAGGCGGATCGGTGCCTGGCCGACGTCGCGCATCAGCGTGGCGGCGCGGTCCACGGCGTCGGACGACGTCCAGGGCGCCGGCACGAGTTCGACAAGCGGGATCAGTTGCGGCGGGTTGATGGGATGCACCACCAGGCAACGTGCGCGCGTCGCCATGTCGGCCGTGAAGCTCGAAGCCGGCAGGCCCGAGGTGGAGGAGCCGATGACGATGCCGGGCGGCACCAGCGTGTCGAGTGTGCGGTAGAGCTCGCGTTTGACCTCGACCCGCTCGGGTGCGCTTTCCTGCACGTAGTCTGCGCCTGCGAGAGCGTCGTGCAACGACCCGGGCGTCGTGATGCGGTTCAAGACGGCGTCGCCCGTATCCGGCCCGGCGAGGCCTTCGGCCGCGAGTGCGGCAAGACTGTCCCGTGCACCCGCGAGCGCCGCGGCCTCTGCGGCAGGCGACACGTCGCTGAGCCGCACCGCGTAGCCGGCGCGGGCGAAGACCACCGCCCAGGCCGAGCCTACGACGCCGCCCCCGACGAGCGCGACCGTGCCGCGGGCCGGCTGGTGTTCGTCGCTCATCGGTGCGCTCCCAACGCTTCGACCCAGCCGAGGCCGGCGTCCGTGTCGCCAACGGGCTTATATTCCGCCCCGACCCAGCCCGCGTAGCCGAGCCGGTCGACCGCGGCGAGAACCGGTCGGTAATCGAGCGTACCGCCGTCGGGCTCGGCCCGACCTGGCACGGCGGCGATCTGAATATGACCGATCGTCGGCCAGAGGCGTGCCATGGTGGCGATCACATCGTTCCCGACCCGGCCCACGTGGTAGCAATCGAACATCAGCCGCACGTTGGGACGCCCGAGCGCCTGGACGATGGCGGCGCCTTCGTCGGCCGTGCTGTAGAAATAGTTCGGTGCATCGGCGGAATTCAGCGGCTCGAGCAGCAGCATGATGTCCGCCGCTGCGGCCTTGTCGGACGCACGCCGCAGGTTGTCGAGGAAGGTTTCGCGTGCCGCCGTGCGCGCTTCGGGCGGCACCCGGCCGGCCATGCAGTGGATGGCCGATCCGCCCGCGTAGCGACAGAAGGCGAGCGACTGGTCGACGGCCGCCTGGAATTCTGCCTCCCGGCCCGGCAGTGCGCCGAGCCCGTTCTCGCCCGCCGCCACGTCACCCCGCACGGTGTTGACCCCAAGAAGCGTCAGCCCGTGTCGCGCGCAGGCGTCCCGCACGGCTCCGGCCGGCGTGTCGTAGGGCCAATGCAGCTCGATCGCCTTGAAGCCCGCGCGCGCCGCCGCCGCGATCCCATCGAGCAGCGGCTGTCCGGCCCACAGGAAGCCGAGGTTGGCCGAGAAACGCGCCATGTGTGCGGGACTCCCTAGTTGGACGCGTTATTGGCCGAGGTGCTTGCCGAAGAAGGCTGCGATGTCGCCGAACGCCTCCTTGGCTTCCGGCACCGTATCGTCGAACTGGTATTGGGCGTGCGACTCGCCTTCATAGACGTTGAGGTCGGCCTCGACGCCCGCCCGACGCAACTTGCGGTGCACCCGCACCGTGTTGCTGAGCAGCTGGTCGCGCGTGCCGGTGGTCAGGATGGTGGGCGGGAAGCCGCCCATGTCGGCGTAAACGGGCGACAGCAGCGGGTCCTTCAAGTCGTGCCCGTGGGCGTAGAAAGCCGCGGCGTCGTCGCAGAAGCCTTTCGGCGACACCAGCACGTTGTCGACGAATTCGTTCGTATAAAAACTGTCGCCCGTCTTGGTGATGTCCGACATCGGCGTGCCCGGCGCGATCGCGCCGGGCATCGGCAGCCCGTCCTGCTTGGCTTTCACCACCATCTCGAGCGTCAGAGCGCCTCCGGCCGAGGTGCCGACGATGCCGACCTTCTTCGGATCGCTCGACTTGAGAACCGACTTGTAGACCGTGATCCCATCGTCGACCGCAGCGGGGAAATAGGCCTCGGGCGGCATCCTGTAATCGACCGAGATCACCCGGTAATGGCCGAAGCCGGCCATCATGATGCCTTCCGTCGTGCCGGACTCGCCCGGGAAATAAACGTAACAGCCGCCGTGCATGTGGATGATCGTCTTGTCGCGATTGGCGGCCGGCATGTCGTCGGGTGTCAGGACGTGGACCCGGACGCCGTCGATGGTCGAAGCTTCCATCTTCACGTGCAGCCGGTCCAGCATGGCCGGGAGGCCGGGCGTGACGCCGGCCGCGATTGCGTCGGCCTTGGCGCGCCACTCCTCGCCCGTTTTGGCGTGAAAGTTCCAGTCGGGATTGAGCGGCCGCGCGATGATCTCCTGCATGCCGGGGCTGATGTCGGCGGTCGGCGGGTTCAGGGTCTTGGCCGGCATCTCGAGTGGTTTTGCCGGCGCGGTCTGCGCCGAGGCGGGTGCCGCAATGCCGGCGGCCAAGAGGGCGATGGTGATGATCTTCATGGTGATCCTCCCTTTGGGGTTCGGCCGGTAGCCCCGGCTCAGTCCGTCAGCGACACGCCGTTCGCGGCGGCCACGAAATCCGACAGCGTCGGCACATAGTCCTGGCCATGGCCAGCCGCGACCGCAGCCGCAAAACTGTTGCGCACCGCGGCGCCGATCGGGTTCGCGACCTGCAGGGCCTGGGCGAAGCTCGCCAAGTAGGTCACGTCCTTGAGCCCATTGCTCAACGCGAACTTGTGGGCGTCGCGGTCACGCTCGATCACGTATTTGAAGAAGGTCTGGTAGAAGCCGCAATCCATCCGCCCGCCCCGCACCACGCTGTCGAAGGTCTTCGGTGCAAGGCCCGCCTTGGCGCCGATCATCAGGGCCTCGGAATACAGCGCCGCATAGCCCATCGACAGGAAGTTGTTGAGCAGCTTCATGGTGTGGCCCGTGCCGACCGGCCCGGTCGGGATGACGCGCCCCGCGAAGCTTTCGAGGACCGGCCGGACGCGATCGATCGCAGCGTCGTCGCCGCCCACCATCACGTCGAGCGTGCCCTCCCAGGCGTCCTTGGGGGTACGGCCGAGCGGCGCATCGATGAGCGTGATGCCGTGCGGTTCCAACGCCGCCGCGAGGCGCCGCGTCGAAGCGGGTTCGGAGGTCGAGCAATCCACGATGACGAGCGGCTTTCCGGCCGCCGCGAGCCCGTCCGGCCTTTCGACCAGCGCCTCGACCTGCGGCGAGCCCGTGACGCAGAGCACGACCACCTCGCAGGCTTCCGCCATGGCGCGTGGCGTCGTGACCTCGGTGGCGCCACGGCCGACGAGGTCGTCCAGCGCCTCGCGGCGACGATTGGCCATGACGGTGAGCGCGAAGCCCTTCTTCAGGATGTTCGCCGCCATGCCGTGGCCCATGAAGCCGAGGCCGATGAATCCGATGCGGTCCGCCATGGTGTGCCCTTATCGATCATGTTGGTTCCGGTTCGCGTCCCACGCACCGGTCGTCATCGCGTGTGAAGCGCGGCGATCCATGCCGCGCTATGATCGGCTCTAACGCCGCAAGGATATGCCCGCATCGCCTTGCTGCGCGCAAAGACGACTGAGGCCTCTGATCACCCTTTCGTCGGCACATACTGGCGCCAATTATGCCGTTCCTTGAAGCCCAGCACCTCGCGCGCTTTCTTGTTCGAATACAACGCCTCGTATTCTCCCAGATCCTTGCGAACCGGCACGTTGGGGTAGAAGCGCTTCAGGAGTTCGGCCGTCGGCAGGTCGGACGAGCAATCGTCCTGGCCGGCGTTGAAGATCTGGAAGCCGAGCCCGTCCTTCTGGATCGCAAGATCGACGATCTGCCCGAGGTCGCGGGCGTCGATGTAGCTCCAGGTGATGCGCTTGCGAAAGCCAGGGTCGGCGAAAAAGCCCGGGAACTGCTCGTATTCGTGCGGTTCGATGACGTTGCCGATACGGATCGCGTAGATGTCGCTCCCCGAGCGCTGCGCAAAGGCATGGGCGGTGCGCTCGTTGCAGATCTTCGACAGGGCGTAACTGTCCATCGGGTTCGACGGATAGTCTTCGTCGAGCGGGAAATAGGCCGGGTCACGCGCCTCATTGGCGAAAACGAGTCCGTAGGTGGTTTCCGAGGAGGCGATGATCGTCTTGCGGATGCCGAGTTTCTCGGCCGCCTCGATGATGTTGTAGGTCCCCATCGTGTTGATGCGGAAGGTTTCGTTGTCGGGCGTGATCATGATGCGCGGGATGGCCGCGAAATGCACCACGGCATCGACCTTGGGAGCCCGTAGCGAGGGGGCGAACTCGTGCTTCTCGAGCGTCGAGGTGAGGGCGTTGAACACTTGTCCGCTGTCGGTGATGTCGGTGATCAGCGTCCGGACCTTCGGATGGTCGAGCGGCTTCAGGTCGAGGTTGAGGATGTTGTAGCCCTGGTCGACAAGGTATTCGACGACATGGCGACCAGCCTTGCCGGTGCCGCCGGTGAAGACGATGTTTTTGGCCACTTGGTACTCCTAAGTTCGAAATTTAAAGACGCTGCGCCCGTCAGTCGGTCTCAGCCTCCATCACGGTTTCCTGCGTGGCGTCCGAGCGGTCGAGAATGCGGCTGATGCGGCCGCCCTTGACCACCACGATGCGGTCGCTGACGGCCAGCACTTCCGGCAGGTCCGACGAGATGGCGATGATGCCCATGCCGTCATGCGCGAGGCGGGCCATCAAGGCGTGGACCTCCGCCTTGGCGCCGATGTCGATACCCCGCGTCGGCTCGTCCACGATGAGGATCTTTGGCTTGCGGGCCACCCATTTGGCGATGACGAGCTTCTGCTGATTGCCGCCACTGAGGTTGACAACCTTCTGCTCGGTCGAGGGCGTCTTGATGCCGAGCGCGCGGACGAACTCGCCGCAGCGTGCCGCCTCCTGCCGCTTGTGCACGAACTGGCGCGGCGAATAGTCTTCTAGATGCGTGAGGCTGAAGTTCTCGCGCACGTTCATGCCGAGCACGAGGCCCTGGCTCTTGCGGTCTTCGGTGACGAAGCCGATGCCCTGCGCAATGGCGTCGCCGGGTTCCGCGATGAGGGCGTCGGCGCCCTCGATGCGGATGCGGCCGTCATGCGGCCGCATGCCGAAGATCATCTCCATGATCTCCGTGCGGCCCGCCCCGATGAGTCCGAAGAAGCCTAGGACTTCGCCGGCCCGCAGAGTGAAGCTGACGTCGCGCACCTTTGGCTGGTGGGCCGTGGGATTTCTCAACGTCAGCCCGTCCACCTCGAGCAGCACACGCTCCTGCGCGCTTGAAGCATGAATGGCGTAGAGCTGGGCCAGGTCACGGTCCACCATCTTGCGCACCAGGATCTCGCGCGTGACCTCCGCGATCGGCAGGGTGCCGACGGTGGCGCCGTCGCGCAGGATCGTGACCCGGTCGGCGATCTCGAAGAGTTCGTCGAGACGGTGCGAGATATAGACGAGCCCGATGCCGTCCTGCTTCAGCTGCCGCACGAGCCGAAGCAGCGTCACGGCCTCATGATGGCTGAGCGAAGCCGTGGGCTCGTCCATGACGATGACCTTGGCGTCTGACGCGATCGCCTTGGCGATCTCGACCATCTGTTTCTGACCGATGCTGAGTTGTCCCATCGAGACAGCCGGATCGATGTTGATCTCGAGCCGCGCCAACACGATCCGCGCATCGGCCCGCATGCGCGCCTTGTCGATGAGCCCGCTTCGGCGCAGCGGCTCCTTGGCGAGATAGATGTTCTCGGCAACGCTCAGGTTCTCGACGACGGAGAGCTCCTGGTAGATGATGCTGATGCCGAGCGCCCGGGCGTGCACGGGGTCGGTGATCTCGAGGGGCTCGCCCTCGATCAGGATGACGCTGCCCGGATCGGCCCGGAACACGCCCGTCATGATCTTCATCAGGGTCGACTTGCCGGCGCCGTTCTCGCCCGCAAGCGCCAGCACCTCGCCGCGCGACACGTCGAGATCGACATGCTTCAGCGCCCTGACCCCTGGAAAGGTCTTCGAAACGTCGCGCATCTGGAGGAATGGCGTCACGAGCGTTCCTTTGCCGGTGGCGGACCACCGGGTGGCGGTCCCACCCGGTGGCCACGCGGTCACTTGGTGTAGCTGCCCAGGTTGTCGGCCGTGACCACCGTCACTCCCGTGTCGATGTCCTTCGGGCTCGTGTCCCCCTTGCCTTGCACCTGATCGACGAGGGTCTCGACCGCGAGTTTGCCCATGGTGACGGGGCGTTGCACCATGATGGCCTGGATGAAGCCTTCCTTTACGCCCCGGACGGTGTCGGGCAGGTCGTCGAAGGCGATCACCTTGACGGTGCCCTTGCGGCTCGCGAATTCCTTGGCGCCCATCACCTTGGCGACCGACGGACCGCCGACCTGGCTCACGCCGAAGATGCCCTTCAGGTTCGGATGGGCGCGGAACAGCGCTTCATCGACCGACACGGCCTTGGCAAGGTCGTCCTCGGTGCCTTCCGTGGCGACGAGCTTGATGCCGGGCGAGGCGGCGAGCGCCTTCTTGATGCCGGCGATGCGCTCGTTGAGGTTGGTGGCCCCGAGCTGCCCCGTGACGATCGCGACCTCGCCCTGGCCGCCGAGCTGCTTGACCATCACGTCGCCCATGCTGGTGCCGGCGGCCTCGTTGACGGTACCGATATAAAGCGAGCGACCGCTCTTGGCGGAATCCGAGTCGAACGTCAGCACCTTGATGCCACCCTCGACGGCCTTCTTGATGATCCGCTCCACCGACTTCGGCTCGTTGACCGAAATGGCGATGCCATCGACGTGCTTGGCCATCAGATCCTCGATGATCTTGACCTGCGTCGAGCCTTGCGTGTTTTGCGGCACCACCCACTGGTAGTTGACGCCAAGCGCTTTGGCCTCGTCACTCGCGCCCTTGTTGCAATCGTCGAAGAACGGCACCGCCACCTTGGGCACCACCGCGATCGTGATGTCCTTGGCGTCCTTGGCGGCGGCCGCGCCGGTCAGTGCCGCACCGGCCAGCAGGGCCGAGATGGCGACGGCTGTGATCTGTTTCATGTGCGTTGTCCTTCCCTTATTTTGTTTGTTTTGTTTTGGTGCTGTTGGGCCGGTGCCGATCGAGGCGTTCAGCCCTTTCCGAAGCGGTTTCGGAACACGTCGAGGCTCACCGCGATCAGGATTACGGCGCCCGTGATGGCTTGCTGGGCATAGGTGTCGATGTTCATCAGCACCACGCCGTTCGAGATGATGCCGGCGAGCGCCGCGCCGATCACGGCACCCTCCACGCTGCCGATGCCGCCCGCGAGGCTCGCGCCGCCGATCGCGGCCGCGGCGATCACGTCGAGCTCGATGCCGAAACCGGAGGCCGGCTCGGCGGACAGGAACCGCGAGAAGCTGATGATGCCCGCCACCGAGGCGATGATGCCCGACAGTGCGTAAACCAGCAGCTTCACGCGGGCGGTCTTGACGCCGCTGAGGCGCGCCGCCTGCTCGTTGCCGCCGACCGCATAAACATGGCGGCCGAAGCGCGTGGAGCGCATCAACACCGCGAAGATGACGGCCATCACCAGCAGAACCACGACGGGGATCGGCACAAGCCCGACATAGCCCTGGCCGATCTCGGCGAAGCTGTCGGGCGTGTCGGGCGTCAACGGCACGCCGTGGGTGATCATGTACATGAGCCCGCGCCCGATCGAGAGCGTGCCGAGGGTGGCGATGAAGGGCGGCAGACCTATGCCGGTGACCAGCAGCCCGTTAACGAGCCCGAACACCACGCCGGTCGCGAGCCCACCTCCCACGCAGACGATCGTCGGCAGCCCGGCCTTGAAGCACAGCGCCGTGATGAGCGACGACAAACCCAGTACGGACCCGACCGACAGGTCGATGCCGCCCGTGACGATGACCATCACCATGCCGATCGACATGATGGCCACGAGCGAGAACGAGCGAAACACGCCCATCAGGTTGTCGGTGGTGAGGAAGTAGGGGGTCGAAACGCTGATCAGCGCCATGACGATGAGCAGCGCCGCGAGCACGTTGACTTCGCGCACACGCAGGACGGCGCCGAGGCGGGCCTCGATTGGGGACGCTCGATGTTCCGGCGATGCCGCTACGGATTTGTTGGCCATCGAGTCCTCCGGCTCGCGCCGTTCCGGTTGCTCCGTCATCGTCGGTCGGGCGTCATTCCCGGCAGGTCGAGATCGGCGATGCGGGCATACAGGCGGGCCACCGAAGCATCGTCATCCCGCCCCATGCCGGCCGCGGCCGTCATCAGGAACAGCTGCATAGCGCTGGCGGCCAGCGGGGTCGGGAACTTGGTGGCACGGCCGATATCGGCCACGATACCGAGATCCTTGGTGAAGATGTCGACCGCGCTGGCTGGACGGTAATCACCCTTCAGGATGTGCGGCACGCGGTTCTCGAACATCCAGGAATTGCCGGCCGAGCCCGTGATCACCTCGAACACCTTGTCGATGTCGAGGCCGAGGCGCTTGGCAAAGGCGATCGCCTCACAGGCCGCCGCGATATGCACGCCGGCCAGCAGCTGGTTGACGATCTTGAAGGCGGCGCCCGTGCCCGGTTCGTCGCCGAGCCGATGCACCGTTTTGGCCACCGCTCCGAGTGCGACCTCGGCGCGCGAGAAGGCCTGGGCGGAGCCGGAGGCCAGGATCGTGAGTTCGCCCGTGGCAGCCCTCCCGGCGCCGCCACTCATCGGCGCGTCGAGATAGTCCGGTCCTGCCTCGCTGACCCGGGCCGCGATGCGGCGTGCTTCGTCAGGTGCCATGGTGGCCGACGAGATCACCACGCCATTGGCCCGCATGGCCGACACGGCCCCGGAAGCCTGAGGCGTCCCGAACAGAACCCCTTCGGTTTGCAGAGCGTTCACAACGGCGACCACCAGAACGTCGGCGTCGCGCGCCGCCTCCGCGGCGCTGCCCATTACGGTGCCGCCGGCCTCGGTGAAGCGGCGTGCCGCATCGGCGTCGGGATCGTAGCCCGTGACCTCGGCGACCCGCTGCAGGGACGTGGCCATGCCATGTCCCATCGAGCCGAGACCGATTACGGCTATGCGTCGTGTTCCGCCCTGGGTCATCGTCTATCCGGACAAGCCGTTGCGATGAGCCGACCATAATGAGCAATGATAGCGCTGTCACCAATAAAGTGACAGCGCTATCATTTGTCATGATGTCGGCGTTGGCGCTGTTGTCCCAGCATTGTCGACCCATAGGGCCGTTGCGGCGGCTTTGTCCCTGGACCTCGTTCGGCGAAGGCTGCAACAGTGTGCGATGCAAAAATGCAAGCAGGGCACATGGGACGGCTGAAAGGAAACGGGAATTTGCACGCCCGCCCCATCACGCTGAGCGACGTCGCGCAACGGGCAGGGGTCAGCGAGATCACGGTGTCGCGCGTCCTGCGGGGGGTCGGGCCGCTCGCCGAGGGGACGCGCCTGCGGGTCATGGCCGTGGTCGAGGAGATGGGTTACGTGCCCAACCGGCTGGCCGGCACGCTGGCCTCGGCGGTGTCGGGTCTGGTGGGCGTCAGTGTCCCATCCTTGTCCAACATCGTGTTTCCCGAGGTGCTGCGCGGCATTCATGCCGGGCTCGAAGCATCCGGCCGGCAGGCCGTCATCGGCATCACGGATTATGACCTCCAGGCCGAGGAAACGCTGATCGGCTCGCTGCTGGCCTGGAAGCCCGCCGCCATGATCGTGGTGGGGTCGGACCACACGCCCGTCACGAGCCGCCGGCTCCGCCAGAGCGGCATCAGGGTCGCGGAGCTGATGGATTGCGACGTGCCGCCGATCGACCTCGTGGTGGGCATGTCGCACAAAGGCGCGGGCCAGGCGACGGCGCGGCACCTGATCGCCCGCGGATATCGCCGCTTCGCCTATGTGGGTCACGATTGGACCACCGACCGCCGAGCCCGGCTCCGCTATGAGGGTTTATGCGAGACGCTGAGGGAAGGGGGCCTCGGTCTCGTGGCCGAGATGCTGAGTTCTTCGGTCAGCTCCACCGAAGCAGGACGGGCGACGCTGAAGTCGCTGCTCGCCACCCGCCCCGACGTCGATGTCGTGGTGTTCTCAAACGACGACATGGCTGTGGGCGGTGTGTTTCACTGCATGACGGCGGGGCTTCGCCCCAGGACGGACCTGGGGCTGTTTGGCTTCAACGGGCTCGAGATCGGCCAGTCCCTGCCGCAACCCTTGTCCACGATCCGGTCGAACCGCTACCTCATCGGGCGCCTCGCGGCGGAGAAGATCCTCCAGCGCATCGACCGCCCGGAAGGCGGCGAAGTGATCGACACGGGTTTCGAGATTTGCGAAGGCGAGACGGCCTGACGCGGCGATTGTTGCGCTTAAGGTGCACGTCAGAGGGTGACGGGGCGGCTCGGGAACGTCCTGGTGCAACGGCACAACCCGTTATCGACGGCTTCGCGCCGCATGCATCAGGTGGCTGGCAGTGCGGTGATCTGGCATGTGTAGCGCCAGAACCGGACGTCTAGCGCGGCATGGCGTATCGTTGCTCACCGGCAGCATGCGCTGTGGGGCATAGCTTTGCACCGCGTTATGCTGAACAATTTAGGTGGCTCGGCCGGTGGGCGCTGTCGCGCAACCTCGGTCAGCGAAGGCTCGTTGCTCGTAGCCTTTGAAGAGCGCCAAAACGTCAAGCATTCATGGCAAAAGCGCCTCGGCGTACCCCGGCTTTCGACGCTGGCCTCTACCACTGCTGGTGGGAGTCTTTGCACGAGAGCGGAGGCCGCGCTGGCCTCAACGCCGCAAGCGCGTGACGTTTGTCTGTCAGGGTGAGATGAGATCCGTCGTATCGCCAACCATCATCAAGGTTGGCCGGAGTGCTCCCATGGCAGGGCGTAGAGCTTTGGGTCGTTGGCGAATGCCTTGGCGATCGAGGCTTTCACGGCCGGGGAGGCTTGGTAGATCGCCACGAATTTGGCGATGAGCGGGTCGTGGACGCGGTTTTTGCGCACCGCGAACAGGATGGCGAACTGCTTGTCGGAGACACCGGAATACAGGAGTCCGCTCGAGGGGTCGAAGGCATGGGCCGCTACGATGTAGTGCGGATAGCCGAAGGCCAGGTCGACGTCGGTGGCCACGCGCGCCAGTTGAGGCCCGTCCACCTCAGAAAACCGCAGGTGTTTCGGGTTGGCGACGATGTCGTCAATCGTGCCGCCGATCCCCACGCCATCCTTCAGCTTGATCAGCCCGGCGGTCTGCATCAGCACCAGGCATCGGCCCTGGTTGACGGGATCGCTGGCGATTGCGACGCTGCCGTTCTCGGGGATGGCGGCGAAGCTCTTATGCTTGAGCGAATACAGGCCGATGTTGGCCAGGACGCCGATGCCGGCATCCGTAAGGTCGAAACCGCCTGCCTTGATGGCGTTGTCCAGGAAAGGGCGGTGCTGGAAATAGTTCACGTCGATGTCGCCGGCCTGCAGGGCGATGTTTGGTGTCGTCCAGTCGCTGAACTCGATCACCTTGAGGTCGATGCTCTGCGCCGCGGCGTCAGCCACGGCGGCGTTGACGGAATCGGCGTAAACGCCGGGCAAGACGCCGATCTTGAGCGTTTCGGCGGCGGTGCCGCGGGCGATCCCAGCAAGCGTCATGAGGGCTGCCAGGAAAGCCAGGAGGGATCTGCGGGGGATCGGCACGGTGGCGCCTCGATGGTTCAGGGGAAACGGAAGGCGTGCCCGCAATGCGTCGGGGCGAGCCGCGACCGGCCGAACAACTTTTCGCGCAGCGTGCCGGGCGCGTAGGCGCGCTTGTAGCGGCCGCGGCGCTGCAGTTCGGGGACCAGCAGATCCACCACGGTCTCGAAGGTTTCGGGCCGCACCGCGAAGGTGAGATTGAAGCCGTCGAGCCTGGTGTCGTCGATCCAGGCCTCCAGGCCGTCCGCCACGGTCAGCGGCGAGCCCACCAGCAGTGGCCCGATGCCGCCGATACAAACGTGCTCCGCGACCTCGCGCACCGTCCAGCGGCGATCCGGGTCGGCGCGGGTGATGTTCTCGAGCGCCGAGCGGCCGGCGTCGTTCTCGACATGCTCGACGACCGCGTCGGGATCGAGTCGCGAAAAATCGATGCCGGTCCAGCCGGACATCAGCGTCAGCGCCCCTTGCGGGTCCGCATAGGCGCGGTAGTCGGCCAACAGTGCCTGCGCGGCTGCGTCGGTTTCGGCGACGATCACCGTCATCATGGCGAAGATCGTGACATCCTCGGGAGTTCGCCCGGCCGCGACCGCCGCCTGCCGAACGGCTGCGACGCGCGGACCGATCACCGCCTTCGAGGGGCCCGACATGAAGACGCATTCGGCATGGCGCCCCGCGAAGCCAAGCCCGGCCGGCGAGGTGCCGGCCTGATACAGCACCGGGGTGCGCTGAGGCGATGGCTCGCTCAGATGGATGGCATCGAGCCGGTGATGCGAGCCCTCGTGCGTGACCTTGCGAACGCGGGTCGGATCGGTGAACACGCCGCGCGCCTTGTCGGCCACCACGGCATCGTCGGCCCAGGATCCTTCCCACAGCTTGTAGACGACCTGCATGTAGTCCTCGGCCACCGCGTAACGGTCGTCGTGGCGGCGCTGCCCGGTCTGGCCCATGCCCTTGGCGGCGCTGTCGAGATAGCCCGTGACGATGTTCCAGCCGATGCGGCCATCCGTGAGGTGGTCGAGCGTCGACATGCGGCGCGCGAAGGGCAGGGGCGGCTCATACGACAACGTCACCGTGACGCCGAAGCCGAGGTGCTCGGTGACGGCCGCCATGGCGGGCACCAGCAGCATGGGATCGTTGTTGGGCACCTGCGTCGCATGGGCGAGCGCACTGTCGGGCGAGGCGCCATACACGTCGTAGAGCCCCAGCACGTCGGCCAGGAACAGCCCGTCGAACAGCCCGCGCTCGAGCGTCCGGGCGAGTTCCACCCAGGGCTGCAAGCGGTTGTAGTCGCGGGACCGGTCGCGCGGGTGGCGCCACAGCCCCGGCGACTGATGCACCACGCAGTTCATGTCGAAGGCGTTCAGACGGATTTCGCGCGGCATCTCAAATGGCACCATGGCGGGGAAGGTTGCGGCCGGAGTGACACGTGTCGGCGATCATACTGAATGTCCCGTGCATCGAGTCGTGCCGCGTGTGGGTGCAGGGAGTCCGATCGAGCGACGGGGCGGCGGGCGCAAGCAGCGCGACGACCTCGACAGCGTCGTGATGCGCCAAAGGTTGGATCGCGAAAAGCACTCGAGTTCCGGCTCCGACTGCTGCCGCTCGCAATCCCGGGTGGCGGCGTCGATGCCGAAATCCGCCGCGACCGCGCGAAGATTCACCAGCGCCTCCGCTTGGACGCGATGCAATGCGCGTCCGGCGGACGCTCGAAGGGCGGATGGTCGGCTTGCGCGCTCGTCATGGCCGGGGCGCTCTCACACCAGGCGGAGACTGCCGAAGCGCCCGTGGCCGTAGACAAGGCCGGTGCCGTCGCCGAGCGCGCCCCGCACGTCCCGGACGGCACCCAGCACGATGGCGTGGCTGTGGCGCTCGATGATCTCCTCGACCTCGCAGTCGATCACAGCCAGCGCCCCCACGAGGCCCTGGGCTCCCGAGCCCATGGTGATCCAGTCGGCATGCTCATAGCGCTCGACCCCCTTGGCGCCGCCGGCGCCGGCGAAGCGCGCCGCCACATCGGTCTGATCGGCATGCAGGACGTTGACGCAGAAGTGTCGGCGCCTGGCCACGACCGGCCAGGACGAGGACGCCCGGTTGATCGTCACCAGCATGGTGGGCGGGTCCATCGAAAGAGAGAGGGCCGAGGTGGCGGTAAGCCCCGTCCGCTCGTCACCGATGCCGGCCGTGATGACCGCGACGCCGCCCACGAGCCGCCGCATCGCGTCTTTCAGCGACAAGGCATCGGCATGCGGACGATGCAGGCTTCGCAGCGGTTGGTTCATGGATCGGCCTTTTGAAGAGGCGGGCACGCGGGGCGCCATCGCGGTTTCGGGCGTCGGACGCCGGTCATTCTATGGGCCAAGATCAACATGGTCTACAAAAATTGTCAACTTCATCAAGGCAGGTTGACGCCTGCCGTTGCGGGGTTGGCGTGGTCCGTCCCTGTCAGACGAAGGCACGCAATGGAGGCACACCGACCGCACGGTTCTGCAGGTCAGATCATTAGTACACAAATCTAGTTGACTATCAGCTCGGCTTGGTGTGGTCTTCGGGTGTCGCCACGTCGCGGCTTTCCTGGACCCCTCCTGATGATCGATGCCCGTCTCACCCTCCCGCGCCGCAGCCTGCTTCGGATGGGCGCTGGCTTGTGCGCCGCCACGGCTCTCGGTGGTACTGCAGCGCAGGCCGACGAGGCGGCGGCTCCGGTCGCCGTAGGTGACCCGAAGCTTTCGTTGAAGGGCAGGACGATCGCCATCAGCGTCGCGGGAACCGACCACTTCTTCGACCTAAAGGCCTACCAGGCTCAGGTCGAGACCGTGAAGGAGCTCGGCGGTACACCCATCGGACTCGATGCCGGGCGCAGCGACAAAGCGCTGGTCAGCCAGCTGCAGACGCTGGTGACCCAGAAGCCCGATGCCGTGATCCAGACGCTCGGCACCCTTACGGTGGTGGACCCGTGGCTGAAGAAGCTGCGTCAGGCCGGCATTCCGGTCTTCTCGGTAGACTTGCCGTCCACCAACGTCATCAACACGGCCACCTCGGACAATTTTTCCCTCGGCTCGCAGCTGGCGCTGCAACTGGTTTCCGACATTGGCGGCAAGGGCAATGTCGTGGTGTTCAACGGCTTCGCGGGCGTGCCGGTCTGCGAGATCCGCTACACGCAGTTGAAGACGGTGCTGAAATATTATCCCGAGGTGAAGATCCTCGAGCCCGAGCTGCGCGACGTCATTCCTAACACGGTGCAGGACGCCTACGCCCAGATCACGGCGCTGCTGAGCAAATATCCCGAGAAGGGGTCGATCGCGGCGATCTGGTCGGCCTGGGATATCCCGCAGCTCGGCGCCACCCAGGCGCTGGTCGCGGCGGGCCGGGACGACATCCGCACCTATGGGGTCGACGGCACCCCGGAGGTCCTGGCGCTCGTCAAGGACCCGAAGGCCCCGGCGGGCGCGGTGGCGGCCCAGCAACCGGGCGTGATCGGCCGCACCGCCGTGCTCAATCTCGCCCGCTACCTGAATGGTGACACGAGCCTGCCGTCGCAAACCTTCCTGCCGGCCATCATCGCCAACAAGGCGAATGCCGCCGAGGTGCAGAAACAGCTCGGACAGGTTTGAACCGTCCGAGCTTGGCGCGGCGCCCGTCCTCCCCCGGGCGCCGCGCCCTTTTACGGCCGACCCGGAGCCTGCCTCGATGACCTCCCCTTCAGGGACGCCGGCCCTCGCCATGACGGGGCTCGTCAAGTCCTTCGGTCCGACGCGCGCCCTCGATGGCGCCGGGCTGACGGTCGCGTCCGGCACCATTCATGGCCTTGTGGGCCAGAACGGCGCCGGCAAGTCGACGCTCATTAAGGTGCTGGCCGGGTTGGTGACGCCCGAGGCCGGAATGGTGGCTTTCGATGGCCGCATCCTGCCCAACCTGCGATCGGGCGACGCCGAGGCGCTCGGCATCGCCTTTATTCACCAGGACCGCCTGCTGGTGCCGACCGCAACGGTCGGCGAGGCGCTGTTCCTCGGCCGCGAAGCAGCCGGATCGGGCTTCGGTCTCTGGCGCGGCACCTTGCAGGAGCGCGCCGATGCGGCGCTCGATCGTTTCTTCGGTCTCACGCTGCCGCGCGGCGTGCTGATCCGCGACCTGTCAACCGCGCAGCAGCAGATCGTGCAGATCACGCGGGCGCTCCTGACCGATCCGAAGCTGGTGGTCTTCGACGAGCCGACGGCCGCGCTGGCCCGGCGCGAGGTCGAGAGCCTGTTCGCCGCAATCGAGCGCCTCAAGGCGCGCGGCATCGCCATCCTCTACATTTCGCATTACCTGGCCGAGATCGAGCGGATTTGCGACAGCGTGACGGTGATGCGCAACGGCCGCGACGTCGCCCATCTCGACGCCAAGGCGACAACAACCTCGGCCATCACGCGCCTGATGGTCGACCGTGACGTCACCGAATTGTTTCCCAGGCACCGCAACCGGCCGGGCGGCCCGTTGCTGATGGTCACCGGCCTCGCTGTTCCGCCGCAGGTCCAGGACGTGTCGTTCACGCTGCGGCGTGGCGAGGTGCTGGGTCTCACGGGGCTGCTCGGCTCCGGCACCAAGGAGGTCGCCAAGGCGCTGTTCGGGTTGGCGCCGGCCAGGGCCGGCACCGTGTCGGTGGCCGAGCAACCTGTTGTGATCCGCAGTCCCGCCGATGCGGTGCGGCGCGGCCTTGCCTTGGTGCCGGAAGACCGCCGCGCCCAGGGCGTCGCGCTCGATCTCGGCCTGCGCGAGAATCTGACGCTCGCCAGTCTCGGCCGGGTAAGCCGGCGCGGCTGGCTCGACCGAAACGCCGAACGCACCACCGCGGAGCGCCTGGTCGCCGATCTGCAGATCAAGGCGGGCGGCCTCGAGGTGCCGGTGCGGACCTTGAGCGGCGGCAACCAGCAGAAGGTGGCGCTCGGCAAATGGCTGGCGCGCGATGCGGGCGTCTACATTCTGGACGAGCCGACCGTCGGGGTCGATGTCGCGGCCAAGGCCGAGATCTACCGGCTAGTCGCCGCCCTGGCCGATCAAGGCGTCGGCATCCTGCTGCTATCGTCCGACCTCGACGAACTGCTTGGCGTTTGCGACCGCGTGCTCGTCATGTACCGCGGCCGGGTGGCGTCGGACCATCGCGCCGCCGACACGAGCGCCGCCAGCCTTCTCGACGCCACCCTGACCGGGTCCCGACCACGCGAGACTGCCAGCCATGCCGCCTGACACCACGCAGGCGCTTACGGCGTCGCGCTATCCCGGGAGCCCCGCGTCGCTGCGACGGCCCTCCGCGCCGCGCTGGCGCAACTGGGCTGTGGCGGTCGGCACGCAGGGGCTCCGCGCTGGCGGCCTGATCCTGTTCCTGGCCGTGCTGGGCGGCTTCGCGATCGCGGCGCCAGCCTTTCTGACACCCGCCAATCTAGGCCTGATCCTGGCTCAGTCGGCCGTGCTCGGCATCCTCAGCCTCGGCCTCACGCTGGTGCTGATCACCGGCGGCAGCGACGTGGTCGGGGGTGGCATCGATCTTTCGCTCGCCGGCACGCTCGGGCTATCGGCCGCAACCTTCGCGAACCTCAATCAGGCCGGCTACGGCGACGGGGCCTGTGTGGCGGCCGCCCTTGCGATCGGTGTGACGGTGGGGCTCATGAACGCGGTCGCGGTGGTGCGGCTGCGCATCCTGCCGCTGCTGGCGACCCTGGCGGTGATGAACATCTGCGAAGGCCTCGAGCTCGTGGTGACGGAAAACACCACGGTCGCGGCCGCCTCGCCGTTGCTCGATGGCCTCGGCCAGACGGGTCCTTTCGGGGTTCCGGTGCTCGGCTATGTGTTGCTGGCCGTGACGCTCGCACTCGGCCTCGCGTCGCGCCGCACGACCCTCGGGTTGCGGGCCTATGCGGTGGGTGGCCATCCCGAAGCCGCACGGGCGGCCGGCATCGTGCCGGAACGCTACGTCGCCGCCTCTTATGTGTTGAGTGGCGGGCTCGGCGGCCTCGGTGGCATCGTGTCCGTGGCCTTTCTCAACAGTGCCACGGGCGGTTCGGCCGACATGCTGCTGCCCGTTGTGGCCACGGCCTTCCTGGGCTTCATCTTCTCGCGCCGGTTGGTGCCGACCGTCACCGGCACGCTGTTGGCGGCGGTGTTCCTGGGCAGCCTCAGCAACGGCTTCCAGCTGCTACGGCTTTCCACCTATTGGGTGAACGGCATCGAGGGGGCGTTGATCCTGGCGGTCGTGGGGGCCACCGCGGGCCTCAGCAAGGGACGTCGCGCATGAGCTCCGTCTCGATCGACCGCCAGGCGCGTCTACCGCGCGGCACGGACCTTCTCCGCTTCGGCGTCCCGGCCGCCCTGGCGGCCGTGCTGCTGGTGTTTGCCATCGCGGCGCCCGGCTTCCTGACGCTCAACAACGTTGCGGGCGTGCTGGTCAACAATGTCGCGCTCACGGCCATCGTGGCGCTGGCCATGACGCTGGCGGTTGCGGCCGGCGGCACGGATTTGTCGGTCGGCACGGCGGTCGACCTCGGCAGCCTCGCCTTCGTGAGCGCGATCGCGGCGGGGCATCCGGTCTGGATTGCGGCCTTGCTGGGCGTTCTGGCCGGTGTCGGCACCGGCGTGTTCAACGCCATCCTGATCGCGCGGCTGGGCATCACGCCGTTTCTGGCGACGCTCGGCACCTTGTTCATCGGCCATAGCCTGCAGCAGTTGACCACCGACGGCGGCAACCCCGTTTATGTGTCCGCTGCCAGCATCCCACCGGCGCTCGCCTTCATCGGCCATGGATCGGTGCTGGGTGTGCCGTTCGTTCTGTGGCTGTTGGCCGGGCTGGCGTTCGGCACCTGGCTGGTGCTTGCGCGGACACGCTTCGGCCGGGAGGTGCTGGCGATCGGGGTCGAGCCGCAGGTGGCGCTCTATTCCGGCCTGCCGGTCGGCCGCATCCTGACGCTTGTGTACGGGGCGAGCGCTGCGCTCGCGGCCGTGGCCGGTATCCTCTTGTCGGCGCACGTCAATGCTTATGTACCGTATTCGGGCAACGCCTACCTGCTCGACAGCATCGGGGCGGCCTTTATCGGCACATCGCTCAGCCGCACCCGGCGGGCCAACGTGCCCGGCACCCTGCTTGGCGTCGCCTTGTTCGGCTTTGTGCAGAACGGCCTGCTGCTGGTCGGCTGGAATTTTTACTGGCAGCAGGTCGGCACCGGCATCTTGATCTTCGGCGCTCTGCTGCTCGCCTTCGCGGGTCGCGGCAGCGCGGCTCGGGGCCGGCCGGGAGCCCACTGATGCCCAAACCCATCATCCTCAACGCGTTTTCGATGAACACGCCGAGCCACTTGTCGCCGGGCCTGTGGCGGCACCCCCGCGACAAGGGCACAGCCTATACGAAGCTATCGACCTGGATCGAGCTTGCGCAACTGCTGGAGCGCGGCGGCTTCTCGGCCCTGTTCCTGGCCGACTCGCTCGGCGCCTATGAAAGCTTCGGCGGCAGCCCCGAGTCCACCTATCGACATGGTCTGCACGCGCCCATCAACGACCCGTTTCTGCTTGTTCCCGCCATGGCGGCCGCCACCCGCCACCTTGCCTTCGCGGTGACGGCCTCCGTGTCCTATGAAC
This sequence comes from Lichenihabitans sp. Uapishka_5, assembly GCF_033947565.1. NCBI lineage: Bacteria > Pseudomonadati > Pseudomonadota > Alphaproteobacteria > Hyphomicrobiales > Lichenihabitantaceae > Lichenihabitans > Lichenihabitans sp. Uapishka_5. The sequence continues at coordinate 1,891 of NZ_JARPVX010000051.1, read as the reverse complement.
ATCCCTTCGCGCTGGCGCGCCGCTTCTCGACCCTCGACCACCTGACCGAAGGGCGGATCGGCTGGAACATCGTCACCTCGGCACTCGACAGTGCGGCCCGCAATTTCGGCCGTCCGGCGCAGCTCGACCATGACGCGCGCTACGACCGGGCCGAGGAATATCTGCAGGTCTGCTACAAGCTGTGGGAAGGCTCCTGGGACGACGACGCCGTGCGGCGCGATAAGGCGAGCGGCCTTTACGCCGACCCGTCGCGCATTCGCGCCATCGACCACCATGGTGACTATTTCGACGTTGCCGGCCCGCATCTCTGTGAACCGTCGCGGCAGCGTAGCCCGGTGCTCTACCAGGCTGGCGCCTCGCAACGCGGCCGCGCCTTTGCGGCGACCCATGCCGAATGCATCTTCGTCGGCGCACCCTCGAAGCCCGCCTTGAGCCGCACGGTCAAGAACCTCCGGGCAGCCCTCGCGGCCGCCGGACGCGATCCCGCAAGCGTTCCGATCATCGCCGAACACACGGTCATCACGGCTCCCACCGCCGGGCAAGCGGAAGCCAAGCGCCTCGACTACCAGCGTTACGCGTCGCCCGAAGGTGCGCTGACCCTGATGTCGGGGTGGATCGGCGTCGATCTCAGCCGCTACAGCCTCGACGATCCGTTCGAGCATGTCGAAAGCAACGCCATCCGGTCGGCCGTCGATGCGATGAGCGCCAACGACCCCGGCCGGGTGTGGACGATCGGCGAGATCGCGGCCTATCTCGGCATCGGCGGCCTCAGCCCCGCCACCAGTGGGCCGCCCGAAGGTGTAGCGGACGCGCTGGAAGGCTGGATCGCCGATACCGGCATCGACGGTTTCAACTTGTCCTATGCGGTGCTCGACGACAGCTTCCGCGACTTCGTCGACCTGGTGGCACCGGTGCTGGCGCGCCGTGGCCTGCATCCCGGCTACGAGCCGGGCAGCTTTCGCCAAAAGCTTTTCGGTCGGGGCGATCGCCTGCCAACCAGCCATCCCGCCGCCGCCTTCCGACACGGCGCGCAGCCCGCCCTCGGTCTCGCCTAATCTCCCTGGATCATCCATGACGCTCAACCACGACGCTTGGGGCGCCGGCCCTACGGACCGCTATCACAGCCTGATGGAACCCTTCCGCCCCGTGTTGACGCGCATCCGCGACGGTGCGGCGGCGCGAGAGCGGAACCGCCTGCTGCCGCATGCCGAGCTTGGCTGGTTGAAACAGGCCGGACTGACGGCCGTGCGCCTGCCCGCCGAGCAGGGTGGCGCCGGCGCGAGCCTGCCCGAGTTTTTCGCCCTGTTGATCGAGCTTTCGGCCGCCGATTCGAACCTCGCCCAGGCCCTGCGGTCGCATTTCGGCTTCGTCGAAGAGATCCTGCAGAGTTCCGATGCCGCCCATCGCGCCACCTGGATACCCCGCATCGCACGGGGCGACACGGTCGGCAGCGCCCGCAGCGAGGGCGGCGCCGCCACCCAGGCGCATTTCGACACCGTGGCGACGCGCGACCGAGACGGCTGGCGGATCGACGGCGCGAAGTTCTACACGACCGGATCGCTGTACGCCGACTGGCTGCATGTCGCGGCCACCCGGGCGGAGGATGGTGTTTCGGTCACCGGCCTCGTGTCGCGGCAGGCGCCGGGCCTCGTGATCGAAGACGATTGGGATGGTTTCGGCCAGCGCCTCACCGCCAGCGGCACGGCCCGCTTCACCCAGGTGCCGGTGCGCGACGCCGACATGGTCGAAGACAGCAGCATCTTTCCTTATACGCTGCCGTTCTACCAGCTCGTGCATCTCGCCACGCTGGCCGGCATCGGCCGGGCCGCCGCGCGGGAGCTGGCCGAGGCCGTGGCGGGGCGTCGCCGCAGCTATACCCACGGGGCCGCGT
>NZ_JARPVX010000050.1:0-29827 GCF_033947565.1 Lichenihabitans sp. Uapishka_5 | reverse complement strand
AGAGACAGGCTTCGCCCAGTCGCACCACGGCGCGGCCGAGCGCCTCCGGGGCCGCGGCCCGCAACTGGCGTTCGATGGCGCCCTTGCGCTTGAACGAGATGCCGTGCCGGGCGAGTCCACCGAGCGCCGCCTCCATGGCACCGCCGTTAGCGATGTCAAGCCGGGTGCGGTGCAGCCAGGTGGCATGCCGCAGGGCCGCCCCCAGCATGGTGCCGGCCTCGCCCGGGCTGGTGACAACGCGGCGCAGCCCGGCATCGAGCCCCGCGAGGTCGCCCGTGAAGGCGGCGTCCACCACCGCATCGGTGGCGACCGCGGCGGCATCGGCCACGACGGCCTCGACAGTGTCGGCCGTTACCCGGCCACCGGCCCCGGCGTAAAGCACCAGCTTGGCGATTTCCGAGCGGCTGGCGAGCCTGTCGGCCCCCAGCAGCCCGGCCAGCATCTCACGCGCGTCGGGCGCGATCGTGAGATTGGCGGCCGCCATCTCGTCGTCGATGAGGCGCAACACGTCGCGCGCTTCGTCGGGATAGCATTCGATCGCGGCAGCGGCGCGCGAGCGCTCCACCGCCTTGCGCAAGGGCGCATCCTTCTTCAGGGCCCCGGCCTCGATCACCACCGGGGACGCGGGCCCCGCCTCGAGCAGCGCCTCGACGGACGGCCCGATCGGCTTTGTGCCGGCTTCCACCAGCACGGCGCGACGGCCGCCGAACAACGGCACCGTATTGGCTTCGTCGAGCAGCCGCCCAGGGTCGCGGGCGATCTCGTCGCCGGTGAGGCGCACGAGTTGGAACGGGTCGCCGGGGTCGTCGACGAGGCGCCGGACGAGACCGCGCACCCGCTCGCTGATCAGCCCCGTGTCGGTTCCGAACACCAGCACCACGGGAAAATCGGCGGCATCGCGCGCAAGGAAGCGCTCGGCCTCGTGGCTTTTCACCGCCACCATGGCGACGGCCTTCAGCGCGTGGCGAGCTGCGCCGACACCTGGGTGGCGATCTGATCCGCCACCGTTTCGGCGTTGCGGATCTCGGCGTCGCGCGCGGCCCGGATGTTGGCGAAGCGCTGCAGGGAGCGGTTGTAGGTGGCGGCGCTCACCACCGTACCCTTGGCCACGGGCTCGCCGCCGCCAACCGCGATCAGGCGGAAGTCGACATTGGCCGTCACGGTGGCGGCGGTCGCGGTCTGGGTCGTGGTGGAGATCAACGGCGCCTGTGTGCCGATATGCGGCACCACCACCAGGTGGTAGCGCGGCGCCACGGTGGTGCCGGTGCCGTTGAAGGTCGAGACCAGCTTGTCGGCGAGATAATGGCCGAAACGGTCGGGGATCGGGTCGACCGCGATCGTCTGCAGGATGCCCTGCATGTCGCCCCCCCGGCTCATATAGAGCGGATGCAGGCCGACCGTTTCGCAGCCGCCGAGCATCAGCGCCGCCGCCATCGCGGCGCCGCGCGCGATCCGGCCGAGTTCAGATGACCACATTGACGATCCTCGTCCCGACCGGGATGACCTTTTTGGGTTGCCTACCATCCAACACTTGCTGAACGATTGCATTGGCGAGCGCCGCCGCGATGATGGCGTCCGGCCCCGACCCGGCCGGCACCGTGATCTCGTCGCGCTTCTTGCCGTTGATCTGCAGCGGCAGCGTCACGCTGGCCTCGACCAGCAGCGCCGGATCGGCGTCCGGCCAGGCGCTGGCCGACACGAGGCCCTCGCGGCCGAGCGTCGCCCAGGCGGTTTCGGCCAGATGCGGCATGAAGGGCGCCAGCACCTGGGCCAGGATCTCGGCCGCCTCCCGGAAGGCCGCCCTGAGGTCGGGCGCGATATCGGCCGTCTCGACGGCGCCGAGCGCCGCCGAGAGCGCGTTGACGAGCTCATAGATGTGGGCCACGCAGCGATTGAAGCGCAGCCGCTCGATGTCGGCCCCGACCCCGATCAACGCCTTGTGGGCCGCCTTGCGGACACCGAAGGCCTCCGGGCCGGGCGCCGTGGCCGCCGGCGTGCCGGGCTCTGCCGCCACGCCGGCGAGGTCGTTGATGAGGCGGAACACGCGCTGCACCAGCTTGGCGGCGCCCTGCGCGCCTTCCTCGGTCCAGATCACGTCGCGCTCGGGCGGGCTGTCCGAAAGCACGAACCAGCGCGCCGTGTCGGCCCCATAGGTGGCGATAATGTCGTCGGGATCGACGATGTTCTTCTTCGACTTCGACATCTTCTCGATCGCGCCGATCGTCACCGGGGCGCCGGTGTCGAGGCGCACCGCCGTGCGGTCCGGGCCCATGCCGTCGATGCGGATCTCGTCGGGCGACACCCAGGCGCCGGCGGCATCCCGATAGGTTTCGTGCACCACCATGCCCTGCGTGAAGAGGCCCGCGAAGGGCTCGTCGAAGCCGACATGGCCGGTCTTGCGCATCGCCCGGGTGAAGAAGCGCGAATACAGGAGGTGCAGGATCGCGTGCTCGATGCCGCCGATATATTGATCGACCGGCAGGAAATGGTCGGCCACCGCCGGGGTGGTGGGGTTCTCGGCGTTCCACGGGTCCGAGAAGCGGGTGAAGTACCAGGACGAATCGACGAAGGTGTCCATCGTGTCGGTTTCGCGCCGGGCCGGCGCGCCGCAGCGCGGGCAGGGCACGTGGCGCCAGCTCGGGTGCCGGTCGAGCGGGTTGCCGGGCTGGTCGAAGCTGACGTCTTCCGGCAACACCACGGGCAGGTCGGCGCGCGGCACCGGCACCGTGCCGCAGGCCTCGCAATGGATCACCGGGATCGGGCAGCCCCAATAACGCTGGCGCGAGATGCCCCAGTCCCGCAGGCGGAAATTCACCTTCCGCCTGGCCTGCGGCGTGCCGTCGAGATCCTGGGCTTCCAGGCGGGTCACCACCGCCGCGAAGGCCTCATCGGTGGTCAGGCCGTCGAGGTCGCGCGAGTTGATCATGCGGCCATCGTCGGCGAAGGCCGTGTCGGCCACCACGACCGTGGCGGCGTCCTGGCCGGCCGGGCACACCACCGGGGTCACGGGCAGGCCGGTGGCCCGGGCGAAATCGAGGTCACGCTGGTCATGGGCCGGGCAGCCGAAGATGGCGCCGGTGCCGTAGTCCATCAGAACGAAATTCGCCACATAGACCGGCAGCGTCCAGGCCGGGTCGAGCGGATGCACGGCCCGGACACCAGTGTCGAACCCCTTCTTCTCGGCCGTTTCGAGCGCCGCCACGGTGGTGCCGAGCTGTTTGCATTCGGCGATGAAAGCCTGCAGGGCCGGTTGCCCGACAGCGGCGGCCTGCGCCAGGGGATGGTCGGCCGCGACGGCCAGGAAGCTGGCGCCGTACAGCGTGTCGGGACGCGTGGTGTAGACCGTGAGCTCGCGGATCCCCGCAGGGGCATGGGCCGGGTCGAGCGCCCAGCGCAGTTCGAGGCCCTCCGACTTGCCGATCCAATTGCGCTGCATCAGCCGCACCTTCTCGGGCCACTTGTCGAGGCCATCGAGGGCGCCGAGCAGGTCTTCGGCGAAATCCGTGATGCGGAAGAACCATTGCACGAGGTCGCGTTGCTCGACGGGCGCGCCCGAGCGCCAGCCGCGGCCGTCGATCACCTGCTCGTTGGCCAGCACGGTGTTGTCGACCGGGTCCCAATTGACCTTGGATTTGCGGCGGTCGACGAGGCCGGCGTCCAGCATGTCGAGGAACAGCCGCTGCTGGTGCTTATAATAGGCCGGGTCGCAGGTCGCGAACTCGCGCGCCCAATCGAGCGACAAGCCCATCGACTTCAACTGGCCCCGCATGGTGGCGATATTGGCGTAGGTCCAGGCGGCGGGATGCGACTTGTTCTGCATCGCAGCGTTCTCGGCCGGCATGCCGAAGGCGTCCCACCCCATCGGATGGATGACGTTGAACCCCTTGGCCCGGCGATAGCGCGCCACCACGTCGCCCATGGCGTAATTGCGCACGTGACCCATGTGGATGCGCCCGGACGGGTAGGGAAACATCTCGAGCACGTAATATTTCGGCCGCGGATCCTCGTTCTGGGCCGCAAAGGTGCCGCGCTCGGCCCAGACGGTCTGCCAATGCGGCTCGGTTTCGCGGGCGTTGTAGCGTTCGGTGCTCATGGATCCAGGATGTTCGGTCAGACGGCGTGGTCGGCAGGAAGCACGACCCGGGAAGCCAAGTCAAAACCCGGCTGCGACACGCCGCCCTTTCGACACGCCCCCGTGTTCGAAGCCCAGGGCGCCACCCTGCGCAAACCCGCTGGACAAGCCCGCCCGACCCTGGTTATAAGCCCGAACACTGCCACGGTGCCTCGCACCCCGCAGGCCCAGGTAGCTCAGTTGGTAGAGCATGCGACTGAAAATCGCAGTGTCGGCGGTTCGACTCCGTCCCTGGGCACCAATGAATCAAAACTGACTGACGCCGACCAGGCGCTAACGCTGATGGCCACCCAGCACCAGGGTGTCCTCGTACCTTCGTGCGATCGGCATGCCTCGCTCCCGGGTCCGGTGGTCATGTCATGTCGATCCTCACAGGCCTGAAGCGTGGAGGAAGCGCCGCATCATTGTGGACCGGCAGCGCGTCAAGCAGCCTTCGGTTTGACGCCTTGCAGGATCAGTTTCGTGATGAACCTGGCTTCCGCGACGGTCCGCTCTTCGATGCCGGCATTGGGACGGACGTTCTTCAACGGCAGGGGCGGCGTTTCACCGACGAGCCGGCACATTCCCCACATGGCCATGAGCAGCAGGACCGGGTCGATGTCGGCCGATACGAACCTGGCCGCGACCATCTCCGCAAAGAATTGCTCGAGCCTTTCGATACAGGCGTGGATGAGGGCCTGACCCTCTTCATCGCCGGTCTCGGTCACGGCTTCTACGAACAGGTCCAGGAGCGCGCCGTTCAACTGGGCGAAGTCGATGAACAGGATGGCGCTAATATTCAGTCGCTCTTCGACCGTGAGCGGTGCGTCGAGGGCGGCAAAGAGTTCGGCGATCGCCTGACCCAGGACGGGTCTCGTCACGGCGAGAACAAGCTGGGCGTTGCTGTTGAAATGATAGGTGACCAACCCCGGGGCGACACCCGCATGGCGCGCGATGTCCAAGCGACTGACTTCGCGCCGGACCTTTGACCTGAAGATCGCGCGCGCCGATTCGATCAGCCGTTCACGCCCATCTTGTGGGTTGCGTGTCTTCGGGCCGGGTTGAGTTGCCACTGGGTCGGCGCACCTTTCGAACGATGGATCGGCGTCACCGGGGCAGGTGAAGCATTCGCATCAAGATAGGCATCGCATACAGACATCACAAACCGGAACGAGGATCGATGCCGTCCTGGCATGAGGATGCCAGACGCTTGTCCAGAAAGGACTACCTTGCAAACCGTGGGTTTCGCCGCCGAGAGGCGGGCAAGCGGTCCAGGAACCGGTGAGATGCAAGCGCCGATCCCTGAGATGGCGCCCTGACGCCGCGCCAGTGATCGAAAGACCGGCGCGGCGTAGGCAAGTGCGATCGACCGGAGGTCATATCACGCCATGATCGTAAGCTCTTTGAAATGTATTTCAAAGGACCAAGTTAACGCACCACGTTAACTTTTGCTAATCGACGCGGCTACTTTCAAACGCCACCCACCCGTGGCGCTTCAAGCGGCCCGTCGCTCGATGGCCTGAGCGGACGTTCGCGTCCTCGACCACGCCAAAGCAGGTGCCCGGGATGGCGCGCGCCACGGGCACAGAGTCGGGTGGGCGGACCGGGCATCGCGACGCAACCTGCGCGGTCTGCCGAGTTTATCGCGCTTCAAGCCCGGGCGGCGGCACGACGCAGGGCCGCAAAGGAAAACACGTCGATCGGCAGGGCGGTGCCGCCATCCGCGGCGAGGTCGGCCAGGATCTCGCCGATGACGCTGGTGAATTTAAAGCCGTGCCCCGAACAAGGCGAGGCCACGATGATGCGCGGTTCGCCCGGGTGGCGGTCCACCAGGAAATCCTCGCCGGGCAGCATGGTGTAGCGGCACGTCATGGTGGCCCGGCGCTGGCCCGCAGCGGCCGCCACGGTGCCGGCCACCGCCGGGATGTTGCCGGCCACGAAGCTGTCCAGCATCGCGGTGTCGCGCTCTGTGACGGGCGGGTTCGGGAGGTCGGGGTCGACAGGCTCGTTAAAGTGACAATGCCGGCCGAGCTTGACCCCGTCGGGCCCCAGCGCCGGGAAGCCGAAGAAGCTGCCTTCGGGGCCGAGATCGCGCAAAAACACCGGCATGCGGCCGAGCGCCGTCACGAAGGCGTCCTGCGGATGGTACCAGGCCACCACCTGGCGGATCGGCACCGCCATGCCGTCGAGCTCGGGCACCAGCTGGGCGATCCAGGGGCCCGTGGTGACGATCACCGTCCGTGCCCGCACGCTGCCGAGCGCCGAGCGCAGCGTCACACCCCCGTCGCCCGGCTGGATGTCCAGCACCTTCTCATTGAAGCGGAGCACGGCGCCGCCCTCGGCCGCGACCCGGATCTGCGCCGCCACGGCCCGTTCGGGGCGCAGAAAACCGCCTTCCGGCTCCAGCAGCCCGGTCTCGTCCTCGCCGAGGCGGAACGCCGGATAGCGCTCGGCCATCGCAGCGGGCGTCAACAGGCTGAAGGGCAGGTCGTGCGCTTCGCAGGCGCGCCGGGTGCCGGACACGATCGGACTGTCGGGGCGGCCGATCTGCAGCACGCCCGTCACCGTCAGCAGGTCCTCGCCGGTCTGGCGCTCCAGCGCCCGCCAGGTGCGGTAGGCGCGACGCAGCAGCGGTACATAGGCAGGGTCCTCGAAATAACCGAGGCGGATCACCCGGCTGTCGCCATGCGAGGAGCCGAGCGGGTTGCAGGGATAAAGCGCATCGAACCCGACCACGCTCTGCCCGCGCGCTACCAGATGGGCCGCTGCGGCCGACCCCATGGCGCCGAGCCCGACGATGGCCGTGTCGAAGAGGGTCAAAACTGCGGCTCCGGCATGCGAGGCGGCCACCCGTGGCGGTCTCGGCCCACAGAATTAGCGCGACGGCCGCCTAGAGGCCACCATGACGGCGCCGAGGCAGCCATTCCGCGCCCGGACGAGCCTTGATGAAATCAGTCTTCGTCGACGTAGCGATGGATGGCTTCGGCGAGCGGCACGTCGGCCATCGGCTTGAGATCGGCAACGGCCGCTTCCGTCACGGCATCGACGGCCACGGGCGCGGCACTGTCGAACCAATGCTCCGGCGGCAGCATGAAGGCGCCATCCTGATCCCGAACCCCGGCGCGCCCCGACACCAGACGCCGACGCCACGCGTCAGGATGAACGCGGGACACGGTGAGCGGATCGATGGCGGCAGCGGCGGAAAGGTCCATGGAACGGCACTCGCGGCGTGGGAGCACGGGGATCATGCCGGCGCGGCAGTGTGACCAGGCCTGAGGCCGGCCGCACGCACGATCGTCAGCGCTGGTGAAGGGTGGGTTGCGGCGTTGACGACAAAGCACCAGGCGCCGATCGTTGGCCGGGTCTAAGCGCCCGGCGACGGCTCAGGCCACCGATCGTCCGCCATAGGTCGCGAAAGCCGCCAGCACCTTGTCGGCCAAAGCTTCGTCGGTTTCGACCGAAACCCGCAGGCGACCGGCAAGCGCCGGGTGGGGCTCGGTACCGGCCTTGTCGCCAGCGTTCTCGTTGTCGCTTCCGTCGACTGCCGTACCGGCGCTGTTCTCGCCCGACACCGGCACGATCGCGACAGCCGCAGGGTCGATGCCGTGTTCCTGCGTCAGATGCTCGACCGTCATCTCGGCCTCGCGGCGGGTGTCGAACTCGGCGGCCAGCGTCTTCGGCATGTGGATCTCCCAGAGCCCTTGCGTCGGGCGTGCCTGAACAACGACGGGACGGGGCCGCTGTTCCCGAAGACACCCGCGAGGCACCTTTCCGCCCGCAACGACGTTGGCGCCCTGTTCGAAGCCGGTTCTCGGCTGCGTAAAAAAGGATCTCGCGATGAAATTGCCCGATGGCGCCACCGTGGCGGTTGTGGACGGCACCAAGGTCAAGCTGTTCCGCAACAGCGGCCATGAGGACACCCCGTCGCTGACGGCGCTGCCCGAGCCGACGGTGAACCAGGACAACCATGGTTCAGGCGCAGGCCACCACAGCAGCTCCGCCAATCCGGACCATGGCCAGCTCGAAGAAGACAGCCATTCGGCCGGCGTCGCGGCCATGCTGAACAAGGCGGCCACGACCGGCACCATCAAGAACCTGGTGGTGATCGCCTCGCCCCGCGCCCTCGGCGAGCTGCGCAAGCACTACAGCAAGCCGCTGTCTGCCGTTCTGGACAAGGAAATCGCCAAGGACCTCACGGGACATCCCATCCCGGAGATCGAAAAGGCCATCGCGGCGGCCTGAGGCCGCCAAACAGCCCGAGGCCTGAAATCAGGTCTCGGGCTGTGCCGGCTCAGCCACATCGGCGGTCTCGGCCGTCTCGGCCGGCTGCGCCGATGGGTCGGCAGCCCGCTCCGATTTGGCTTTCGCGCGCTCTTCCTTCTTGGCCGCTTTGGCCTTATCGCGCTCGCGGCGCTCGAAGTCGTAGTTGGGCTTGCGTGGCACTGTCGGCATACCTTGCGTTGGCGGCGACGGTCACATCACCCGCTTTGTCGGAGCGTGACCATCTTCAGGACAGCCGTCCTCACTTTTGACGGCATATCCTCCGCGGCTTTGCGGATCTCCCGCTCATCGTAGTCCCGGAGAAGCCTTTCGGCTTCCCGGACACCGTTCTTCAACCCACCGGTCTCTAAAGCCCGTGCGATGAATCCCCCGAACGATCGTGGATCGGGTTTCTCGCCGCCGGGCTCACCGGCTTGGGTCACCCAACCACCTTGAGCTGATCAGCGGACTGCTTGCCGCTGCGCTTGTCGGCAACGAGCTCGTAGCTGACCTTGTCGCCTTCGCGCAGGTCCTGCAGACCGGCCCGCTCGACCGCGCTGATGTGTACGAAGGCATCCGTGCCCCCGTTGTCCGGCTGAATGAAGCCGAAACCCTTGGTGGCGTTGAACCACTTGACTGTTCCGTTGGGCATGCTGGTCTTCTCCTTAAGCGTGAATAACGCAGCCGAGCCGCGTTGGTTTGCGGCAAGGCCTGATATTCCTTCGTCGATTGCGTGGCCTGACGTCCGGCTGCCCTTGGTCAAACGCTCGACTCCGGTCTTCTCCCGCATGAAGCCGCATTTCGCCAGAAGAGTTTTCGATCATCGCGCAATCGGCGCTGGTCTGTGGGGCCCGGGCACCGGGTTTGGCGAGGCTTGCGCCGTGCCCGTAGCGGCCCGGAACCGATGCGCCTAGGCCGAACTGGGACGCGCGGAGCCGCAACGCCACCCGCGTCGAACATGCCCTTGGAGACACCCCATGACGCACCCCATCGTCGGCACCTGGATGCTGCAGGCCTTTCATACCGAGGATGTCGCGACGGGCGAACGCTCGGAGCCGTTCGGCGCCGCACCCCGCGGCACGATGATGTTTCAGGCCGAGGGCCGCATGGCGGCGCTGATGACGCCGGGCGATCGCCTCGCCCCGACCACCGAGGCCGAGCGGGCCGTGGCCTTCCAGACCATGGTGGCCTGTGCGGGCGCCTACCGGCTCGAGCCACCGGACCGTTTCGTGATTGCGGTCGACGTGGCCTGGTTCGAGCCCTGGATCGGCTCCGAGCAATCCCGCACCTATACGATCGTCGGCGACCGGATGGAGATCACCAGCGCTCCGACACGGCTTCCGCGCCAAGGCGCCGACGACGCGACTGTGATCGCGACCCTCGTCTGGGCGCGGCAGGGCTCAGCGGCCGACAGCAGTGTCAGCGGATCTGCGTCCGAAGGCTCCTGATGAAGGTTCGCGCTACGTCGCGCACGGCTTCGTCGTCCCGTTGCGCGTCCTCCGCCTTGTCCCAAAGGTGGCCGAGGCTCGCCTCGAGATCATCCAGCAGTTCGGGATGTTGCCGGGCCAGGAACCCGAGGGTGCCGAACAGAAGATGCTCAACCGCCATTTCGCGGCGGCGGGCATCGGCAAGGAGGTCGGATGGGCTTCGATCATGCTGTGTCATGCGAACCCGAACGGCCTGTCGGCCACATTGTTCGGGGACGTGTTGCCGCGTCCAGCGTGGCACCCCTCAGGTCGTCGGGGTACCGGGCGGCACCCCAACCTTTGCCAAGATGTGAGAAGCCCGACCCGGACGGCTCACACCCCTGTTCACGTTTCCGTGATTTGAGGGCCAGCTGTCACGCGGCAGCCATGGCGCCGCCGCGAATCAGGTTGGCTGGCCTTCGGTGGTGGCGTCGGGCTCCGTCGGACTTTCGGCCCGCTGCCGCGCACGCTCCTGTGCGCCCGACACCTCCTCGGTCATTTCGGCCGGGTCGGACAGATGACGCTCAAGCGCCGGATCAAGCGGCGTTTCGATCTCAGGCATCGGCGGGACGCCGACCATCAGGCGCGGTCCTTCGGACCACGATTGGCATCGGCCTTGTCGATGCCGCCGGCCGCATTGGTGCCGTTCTCGCTGTCGCCTTCGATCGTGCTGTCGGCCAGGTCGTCCGCGAGATCGTCCGGGGTCGTCCCTGCGATCGTGGTGCCCTTGCTGGCGCCGATGCCGGGATTGCCCTTCAGGTCGGCGTCCGTCGGCACGGTGGTCTTCGGTTGTGTGGTCATGTGGCGGGTTCCCTCGGCAGCGGCGCGTCGCGCCCCATCAGCCGAACGGCGCCCGACCCGGCATGTTGCGGGGTGCGGCACCATGGCCTCGCCCAAGCGGGGCCGAAACGCTCAGCGCTTCGGCTTCCGACCCTTCTTGTCGGGCCGCACCGGCTTGGCGAATGGCAAGACGGTCGCGGCCTCCCCGCTTTCGGGCGCCGGCTCCTCGGCCACATAGGCCTTGCTGCCGACCACTTTCTTGGCCGGCTTGCCGCCATCATCGTCTTCGAACTTGATCGCCATCGTCCCAGGCCCACGCTAGAGGCTGTCAGGGCGAAGTGGACTCCACTTCAACCGATCAGGCAGCCGACCACGAGAATACCCAAAGGTTCACCGGTTCGGGCAGAACCGGACGGTGCCTCGGGGTCACACTCTCCCATGAAGGAAAGCACGAATGGCGTCCGTCACCTATTATGTCGTGGTGCCTTTCAACAAGGACCCTGAAGGAAACCTCATTCCCGGCGAGGCCAAGGAAGCCCCGAACGGCGACCGGGCCCGCCGCCTGGCGCAAGGCTTGGCGGCCACCAATGCCGGCGCGATCGCGTTTTCGCGCACCGGCGACCCCGATCACGGCGACTTCGGCGACGCTCAGATCGTCGCCAGCTTCGGCAGCGTGGACCTCAGCGCCCTGGGGGGCTGAGGCGTCCGACCGGTCAGCCCCGCAAGGCTTCGGCCGGGACGACCGAGCCGGTGCTTTCCGACAACAAGGCGGCGATCTCGGCGTCGCCCCAGCCCTGCTGGCGCAACTGGACGATCTCATCGGCCAGCATGCCCAGCATCCGCTTCAGCGGGAAGTGCTCGGGCCGCAGCCCGAGCGCGGTCCGCATCGCCGTACTGGCTTCGGCGATCTGATCCACCGTGAAAACGGGTTCGTCCGCGGACATCATGGCCTCCGGTTCAGGCGCCGGCATCGATCGGCGCCTTCGGACCGCCGCGCGATACGCCGACCTTGGCGGGCCGCAGCACGCGATCGCCGATGGCATAGCCGGTCTCGACCACCTGCATCACGGTGCCGGACGGCACGGTGTCGTCCGGCAATTCGAACAACGCTTCATGCATGTTGGGGTCGAACTTCTTGCCCTGCGGGTCGAGGGCCGTGACCTTGAAGCGCGCCAAGCGCGACATGAAATCCTTCTCGGTCAGCTCGATGCCCTCGATCAGCGTCCGCAGCGGGCCCGTCTCGGCCATCGCCTCGGCCGGCACGCTGGCGACGGCGCGGCGCAGGTTGTCGACGACGTTCAACATTTCGCGGGCGAAGCTCGAGGCGCCATAAAGCTTCGAGTCGGCGACCTCCTTCTCGGTGCGGCGCCGCATGTTCTCCATGTCGGCCATCAGCCGGAGGGCGCGATCCTTCAGGGCCGTGTTTTCGGCCTGCAGGTTTTCGAGCACCACGAAGGGATCGGGCTGGCCGGGCTCCGCAGTGGCGGCGCCATTCGGCGCGGTGCCGTAATCAGCGTCTTCAGGCGGCATGGCTTGGTCGGTCTGGTCCGGCATGGGCTTTCGCGAGTGTGGTGTTGCGGGGGCGCCGCACGGCGCCGATGAGCCGCATATCAGCGGCGCCACAGCAAAAATCAAGCCGCCTTGACGGGTTGGGGCGCGTTCGGCTCGAGCCCGGCGAAGACGCCGGCCAGCCGTCCGCGGATCACCTCCTGCCGGCCGGCATCGGTGATCTTCGCATGGGTGAGGTCGGTCACATAGAAGGTGTCGACCGCCTTCTCGCCATAAGTCACCACATGGGCCGACACGATGTTGAGGCTCAGCGAGGCGAGCTCATGCGTCAAAGCATGCAGCAACCCGGGCCGGTCCATGCCGCGCACCTGGATCAAGGTGTGGCGGTTCGAGGCGGCATTGTCGATCAGGATGCGGGTTTCCAGCTGGAAGGTGGCGTCGCGCCCCTTCGGCGTGGTTTCCTTGGCGGCCACCGCCGACGCCAGGCGCAGTTCGCCCGCGAGCGCCCGGCCGATGCTCTTGATGATGCGCTCGGCCCGCCGCTCTTCGTCGCCGTCCTGCTCGAAGGCGCGGGAAATGGTGATCGAGTCGAGCGCGAGGCCGTCCGTCGTGGTGAAGATTTGCGCATCGACGATATTGGCACCCGCCACCGCGCAGCAGCCGGCGATCACCGACATGAAGCGCGGATGATCGGACGCCACGACGGTCAGCTCGGTGGTGTCCCGGAACGGGTCCGTACGCATCTGCCAGACGAGCGGCGCCGGTCCGGCCGGCACCGTGCGCAGCAGCTCCGCGTGACGCACCTTCCGCTCGACGTCGACCCGCAGCCAATAGGTCGGATAATGCCGGCCCATATAGGCATCGCGCTCGGCCGCCGGCCAGCCGGCCAAATGCGGCCGGAGCTCGTCCTGCGCGGCCCGCACGCGCTTCTTCAGGTCGAGCGAGGACTGGTGCCCCGACAGGGCCCCCTCGGCGCCGCGGTAGAGCGTGCGCATCAGCTCGCCCTTCCAGCCGTTCCACACGCCGGGGCCGACCGCCGTGATGTCGCAAAGCGTCAGGATATGCAGGCAGCGCAGCCGCTCGACCGACCCCACCTTGGCCGCGAACATGTCGATGGTGCGCGGGTCGGCAAGGTCGCGCGTCTGGGCCACGGTCGAAGCCAGCAGGTGGTTTTCGACGAGCCAGCCCACGAGGTCCCGCTCGGCCTCGCCAAAGCCGAACCGCTTGGCGATGCGGCGCGCCACCGTGGCCCCGGCCTTGGAATGATCTTCCTCGCGGCCCTTGGCGACGTCGTGCAGGAAGGTCGCCAGGTAGAGCACGGCACGGTTGGCGATCTTCGGCATCGCCTCGGTCGTGGCCAGCGGATATTGGTCGGCCTGCCGGCCGGCGTCGATGTCGCTGAGGATGCCGACGGAGCGCAGCAGGTGCTCGTCCACCGTGTAGTGGTGGTACATGTTGAACTGCATCAGGGCCACGACGCGGCCGAATTCAGGGATGAAACGCCCGAGCACGCCGGCTTCGTTCATCTGCCGCAAGGTGCGTTCGGGCGCATGGCGGGAGGTGAGCACCTCCATGAACAGGCGGTTCGCCTCGGGGTCGGCGCGCAGCTTGGCGTCGATCAGCTTCAGCGACAGGGTGACGAGCCGCGCCGCATCCGGGTGGATCGCCAGCCCATAATGGTCCGCCACCCAATACAGGCGGATGAGGTTCAGCGGGTCGCGCTCAAAGGCGTCGCGTCGCGCCACGGTCACGCGGTCGAGCTCGATCGCGAAGTCGCGCGTGCCGGCGATCGACTTCGGCCGGCGCAGGAAGTTGCCGACGAGCCGGTCGAACACCGCCGGGGGCTTGGCTTCCTTTTCCTCGAGCGCCGCGCACACGATGGCTGTGAGGTCGCCGACCGTTTTGGCGATCAGGAAATAATGCTTCATGAAGCGCTCGACGGCCGACAGGCCGCCGCGGGCCCGGTAGCCGAGCCGCTCGGCGATGACGCGCTGGTAATCGAAGCTCAGCCGCTCCTCGGCCCGGCCCGCCGCAATGTGGAGTTGGCAGCGCACCCGCCACAAGAACTCCTCGCAGCGGTGGAACGCCCCGAACTCGGCTTCGGTGAAAAGGCCGGCGCCGACGAGTTCGGCCGGGTTGCGCACCCGATAGACGTATTTGGAGATCCAGAACAGCGTGTTGAGGTCTCGCAGGCCGCCCTTGCCCTCCTTAACGTTTGGCTCGACGATGTAGCGGGAGGCACCCGCCTTGGCGATGCGGGTTTCGCGCTCCGCGAGCTTGGCGGTGACAAATTCGCGGGCCGTCTTGGCCACAAGCTCCTTCTCGAACCGGCCGCGCAACTCGTCGAACATCGCCGGATTGCCGCAGATCGGACGTGCCTCGAGCAGCGCCGTGCGGATCGTCATGTCGGCCTTGCCCTGTTTCAGGCATTCGTCGACCGAGCGGGTGGCGTGGCCGACCTTCAGCTTGAGGTCCCACAGGATGTACAGCATGGCCTCGACGACGCCTTCGCCCGAGGCAGCCTGCTTGACCGGCAGCAGAAACAACAGGTCGACGTCCGAACCCGGCGCCAGCGTGCCGCGCCCGTAGCCGCCGACCGCCACCACGGCCAGGCGCTCTGCCGCCGCCAGGGTGCCGGCGGGAACCAGATGGCGCAGCACGTAGCCATGCACGGCGCTCACCACCGCATCCGTCAGCTGCGCCAGCGCTTCCGCGCAGGCAAGGCCGCGTTTGTTGGCCAGAAACGACACTGTGATGGCGGCCCGGCCTTCGGCCAGGACGGCCCGGAAGCGGTCAACGGCGGCGGCCCGGGTGGCGGCCGAGTCGAGGCCCTGCCGGTGCATCGCCTCGAGCGAGGCCGCCAATGCGGCGGCATCGAAGCGCGCCCCGCCGCGCGGGGGCGGCGAGGCCGTGGAAAGGTCGGGGGAAATGGTGTCCAGCATGCCGACCCAATGTAGCGAAGCGCCGCGACTTTGACCACGTGGCCCTGGGCGGATCGCCCCCGAAGCCGGTTCCAGAGATTAGACCCAGCAATCAATATTCCTCTAAGGAAAGTTCCTCGTTATGGTTTATGGTAACGAGCCTCTTGAACCTTCTTTGTCCATTGAACTACAATGGACATTGGGGAAGTTTCTTAGGAGTTCGTTGGCGTTGACGCTCAAAGTTCTGGCGGTCGGATCGGGTGGAGGTCACTGGACCCAGCTTATGCGGCTGCTGCCTGCCCTTGAGCAGCACGACACGGCGCTGGTCAGCACGATGGACCAGGGCGTCAAAGGCCGCTTCTATCGCGTGCTCGACGCCAACCAGCGCGAGAAATGGGCCATGCTGAAGATGATGGCCCAAATCCTTCTCGTCGTGCTGCGCGAACGGCCCCACGTGGTGATTTCGACCGGCGCTGCGCCGGGCTACATGGCGCTGCGGTTCGGACGGCTGTTCGGGGCCCGCACCATCTGGGTCGACAGCTTCGCCAATGTCGACCAGCTGTCGATGGCCGGGCGTCTGGCCGGACCGCATGCCGACCTGTGGCTGACGCAATGGGCCCACCTGGCCAAGCCCGGCGGGCCGGAGTTCATCGGAGCCGTTCTATGATCTTCGTCACAGTGGGGGTGCAGCTGCCCTTCGATCGGCTGATCGAGGCGATGGACCGCTGGGCAGGCGAGCGGGGCCGCACCGATGTGGTGGCCCAAGCAGGCTCGTCGGCCTACCGGCCGCAACACCTGACGCTGCGCAAGACCCTTGCGCCAGCGGAATTCCGCCGCATCGTCGAGGAAGCGGAGCTGGTGGTGGCCCATGCCGGCATGGGCTCCATCATCACGGCGCTTGAGCTCGGCAAGCGCATCGTGGTGATGCCGCGCCGCGCCGACCTCGGCGAACACCGCAATGACCACCAGTTGTCGACGGCCCGCTACATGGCCGAGCAGAACCTCGTCACCGTGGCACCCGATGCCACCGAATTGGTGCGCCTGCTCGACGAGCCGGCCGCGGCGCTGCCGCAGCGCAAGATTTCCCGTATCGCGAGTGCGCCGCTGATCAACAAGATTTCCGATTTCCTGGACGCCGAGGCGACCCGCCGCGGCCTTGGCGTCCCGGCGCGCCCGGCCGCGTGAAACGCCGTCCCGGCAGGTTGCAAGACGCGGGGGCTTCGCCCATCTTGCGCCCGCCTTCTTGTGGGGTCGCCAGGCTGGCGGGCCCGATTTTCCCGGGTCCGGCCGAAACTGCCGTGACCCCAAGACCAAGGTGTTGATCCATGCATGTGACGATCGTTGGGTCGGGCTATGTCGGGCTGGTGTCCGGAACCTGTTTCGCCGATTTCGGCCATGACGTGGTCTGCGTTGACAAGGACCAGACCAAGATCGACGCCCTGAAGGGCGGCCGCATCCCGATCTTCGAGCCGGGGCTCGATCAGCTCGTCGCGTCCAACGTCAAGGCTGGGCGGCTGTCGTTCTCGACCGAGCTCGCGGACGCCGTCGGCAAGGCCGACACCGTGTTCATCGCCGTGGGCACGCCGTCGCGCCGCGGCGACGGTTTCGCCGACCTCAGCTACGTTTACGCGGCCGCGAAGGAGATCGCTCAGTCGCTGCAGGGCTATACCGTGATCGTCACCAAATCGACGGTGCCGGTCGGCACCGGCGACGAGGTCGAGCGCATCATCCGCGAAGCGAACCCCTCGGCCGACTTCTCGGTGGTGTCGAACCCCGAGTTCCTGCGCGAAGGCGCCGCCATCGAGGATTTCAAGCGCCCCGACCGGATCGTGATCGGTTGCGACGATGAGCGCGGCGGCGCCGTGGTGCGCGAGGTGTATCGCCCGCTCTACATCAACCAGGCGCCGTTCCTGATGACGGGCCGCCGCACGGCCGAGCTGACGAAATACGCCGCCAATGCCTTCCTGGCCACCAAGATCACCTTCATCAACGAGATCGCGGACCTGTGCGAGAAGGTGGGTGCCAACGTGCAGCACGTCGCCCGCGGTATCGGGCTCGACAACCGCATCGGCGGCAAGTTCCTGCATGCCGGCCCGGGCTACGGCGGCTCGTGCTTCCCCAAGGACACGCTGGCGCTGGTCAAGACGGCGCGCGACTACGAGGCGCCGACCCGCATCGTCGAGGCCGTGGTGGCGGTCAACGACGCCCGCAAGTCCGCCATGGCCCGCAAGGTGGTGGCGGCCTGCGGCGGCTCCGTCCGGGGCAAGCGCGTGGCGCTGCTCGGCCTCACCTTCAAGCCCAACACCGACGACATGCGCGACGCCCCTTCGCTCGCCATCGTGGCATCGCTGAAGGACGGCGGCGCGCTGATCAGCGCCTATGACCCCGAAGGCATGGAGGCCGCCAAGGCGCTGATGGACGGCATCGACTATGCGGCCGACGCCTACGCCTGCATAGAAGGCGCCGACGCCGTGGTGATCGTCACCGAATGGGACGAGTTCCGGGCACTCGACTTCGACCGGCTGAAGCGCATCATGAAGGCCCCCGTGATGGTCGACCTGCGCAACGTTTACCCACCGGAAGACGTGACCAAGCGGGGCTTCACCTATGTGAGCATCGGCCGCCCCGACGAAGCAGCCCGAAGCTGAACGAGCCTGGCCCCGCCGCGCGGGGCCAGCATCCTTAGACCGTTGTCAGCCCCAGCACGTCCCGCATGCCGTAAAGGCCGGGTTTCCGGCCGCGTGCCCAAAGCGCGGCCCTGACGGCGCCACGGGCGAAGATGCCGCGATCGTCGGCCCGGTGGGTCAGCTCCAGCCGTTCGCCCGCGGCCGCAAAGATCACCGTGTGGTCGCCCACCACGCTGCCGCCCCGCAGCGTCGCGAAACCGATGTCGCCCGGCTGGCGGGCGCCCGTATGACCGTCGCGGACCCGCACGGACCGCTCGCCGAGGTCGACGTCGCGCCCGGCCGCCGCCGCCTCGCCGAGCAGCAGCGCCGTGCCCGAGGGTGCATCCACCTTCATGCGGTGATGCATCTCAAGGATCTCGATGTCGGTGTCGGGCCCGAGCGTGCGGGCGACGCGCTCGACGAGCCCGGCCAACAGGTTGACCCCGAGACTCATATTGCCCGAGCGGACGATCGGCGCATGCCAGGCGGCCGCCTCGATGGCTTCGAGATCGGCGGCCGAGAGCCCCGTGGTGCCGATCACATGGGCGATGCGGGCCTGGGCCGCGAGTTCGGCGAAACCGAGCGTCGCGGCCGGCGCCGTGAAATCGAGCACTCCTTCGGTCACGACAAAGGCTTGCAGCGCATCCGCGGTCACCGGGATGCCGAGGGTTCCGACCCCGGCGAGCGTGCCGGCATCCTGGCCAAGAAGCGGCGAGTCGGGACGCTCCAGCGCGCCCGATAACGTGGCGCCCTCGGTTTCGTGCACCGCCCGGATCAGCATGCGGCCCATGCGCCCGCCTGCGCCCGTCACCACCAGCCGCATGTCTGCCATCGTGTTCGCTCCGTTGCTGCGGCCTTATAGCGATCCGCGGCGACCTTGGCTCGTTGTCAGGCGCATCCGATCATGGCTTCAACTTCATTCCGGACGCAGCGCAGCGGAGATCCGGAACCGGGGAGCCTCAGCGGCGCAGGCTTAGGGCACACCGGTTCCGGACTCGCCTTCGGCCCCTCCGCAGGCCATCCCAGACCGCAGCCCTCATTCCGTGGCCCTTGGCCAGCTCCGCGCCCCGGAATGAGGGCTGCGGCGGGATGTCAACGGCTGGGGCCGGCGTCCGGCAAGCCCGCTTCGGCGGGTGTTCGCGCCTCGATGGCCAGCGCATGCAGGCCCGCCGCCAGTTCGCCCGACGCGAGCGCATTGACCATCCGGTGACGGTCCACCCGGGTCTTCCCCGCAAAGGCGGCCGAGACGACCTTGACCCGGAAGTGGGTTTCGCCCTCTGGTCGCCAGCCGCCGTGCCCCGCGTGGTGGTGTGATTCGTCAACCACATCGAGGGACACTGGGTGGAGCGCCTCGGTCAGGGTCGCGAGCAATCGGGTCCGGGCCGTCATTTTGGTGCCTTCCTGCTGCTGTTGGGTCGATGCCGACCGGCCCCGTCCTTCGGGGAAGGTCGGCCCTTGCTGGGAGGCGCAACCTCCCCATAATGGACTGCGATGAACCCCAATTCCCGCCTCTTCGACGGCATCCGGACCGCATCGGCCGCCAAGTCGACCAACAAGAAGGCTCCCGTCAAGGAGCCGACGCAGGCGCCCTGCGCTTATCCGGGCTGCCCCAAGCCGGGCGTCCACCGCGCCCCCATGGGTCGCGACCGCGAAGGGCAGTTCTTCTGCTTCTGCGTGGACCACGTGCGCGAATACAACGCCACCTACAACTATTTCGACGGCATGAGCGACGAGGCCGTGGCGAAGTTCCAGAAGGAAGCGCTGGTCGGCCATCGCCCCACCTGGGACATGGGGGTCAAGAACGGCTCCGGGGCGCGCGAAGCGGGCGCTGCACCCCGCAATGGCGAGGAGGCGCTCGACATGGGCCTACGCCCGCGTTGGCACCGCGGCGTGCCTCAGGCGGCCCAGCCGCCGCGCTATTCGACCGCCACCATGAAGGCGCTCGTCGTGATGGAGCTCGACGACAAGGCCACGACCGACAGCGTCAAGCTCCGCTACAAGGCCCTGGTGAAGCGCTTTCACCCGGATTCGAATGGGGGTGACCGTTCGTCCGAGGAGCGATTGCGCGAGATCATCCGCGCCTATAACTACTTGAAGACCGTTCGGCTCGCGGATGGCGTTGTCGCCAAGCCCGCCGCCAAGCGGAAGACCTGAACCCTGGATCATCAACCCCGCCCTGCCGTTCCGCCGCCCGGATCGGATCATCCGGCAGGCCGGGACGGAGGACGGATGTCTGACGCCGCGACCACCACACCTGGCCTGCCCGACCGCATGGTCTCGGTGCGCGACACCTTTGGCATCGATTCCGACATGAAGGTGCCGGGCTTCTCGGCCGCCGACGAGCACGTGCCGCCGTCCGACCCGCATTACCTGTTCGATCGCGACACCACGCTGGCGATCCTGGCGGGCTTCGCCCGCAACCGCCGCGTGATGATCACCGGCTACCACGGCACCGGCAAGTCGACCCATGTCGAGCAGGTGGCGGCGCGGCTGAACTGGCCTTGCGTGCGCGTCAACCTCGACAGCCACGTGTCCCGCATCGACCTCGTCGGCAAGGACGCGATCGTGCTGAAGGACGGCAAGCAGGTCACCGAATTCAAGGACGGCATGCTGCCCTGGGCGCTGCAGAACAACGTGGCGCTCTGCTTCGACGAATATGACGCCGGCCGGCCGGACGTGATGTTCGTGATCCAGCGCGTGCTGGAAGTGTCGGGCCGGCTGACGCTGCTCGACCAGAAGCGCGTCATCCAGCCGCATCCGGCCTTCCGGCTCTTCGCCACCGCCAACACAGTCGGGCTCGGCGATACGTCAGGGCTTTACCACGGCACCCAGCAGATCAATCAGGGCCAGATGGATCGCTGGTCGATCGTCGCGACGCTGAACTACCTGCCCCACGACCGGGAGGTCGACATCGTGCAGGCCCGCGTCGGGCATTATGCCGGCAAGGAAGGCCGCGACACCGTCAACAAGATGGTGCGTGTCGCCGACCTCACCCGCAACGCCTTCATGGCGGGTGACCTGTCGACCGTGATGAGCCCCCGCACGGTGATCACCTGGGCCGAGAACGCCGAGATCTTCGGCAACATCGGCTTCGCGTTCCGGCTGACCTTCCTGAACAAATGCGACGAGCTGGAGCGCTCGCTGGTGGCGGAATTCTACCAGCGCTGCTTCGGGCAGGAGCTGCCGGAAAGCGCCGTCAACGTGGCGCTGAGCTGAGGGCCAAGGAGGCAGCGGTGACGCTGGCAGAAGATCGGGAACGGGGTCTGGCGGAGGAGCGACAGCGGCCGGTCCTCGTGGGCTATGGGGACGATCCCTATTCGTGGGCGCTTGAGCAGGCCGAGCTGCTGCGCGACGGCCGTTTGGACCTGATCGACGCCGCCAACCTCGCCGACGAGATTACTACCTTGGTTCATTATCTCGCCGACAAGCTCCGCTCCGACTTGAGTCGCATTCTCCAGCATCTCTTGGAGTGGGACCATCAAACCGAGGTGCGTTCCCGGAGCTGGTGCCTCAGCATCACCGAGCATCGCCGTCGCGTCGTGGAGCATCTGGAGGGCGGGCCCGGCCTGAAGTCGATCCTGCCCAAGCTCCTTGCGGAAGCCTACAGGAACGGGCGTCGGTACGCCCTGGACGAAACCGGGCTGCCGCAACGCGCCATGCCCGAAACCTGCCCCTATGCCTGGGACGAGATCATGCATCGTCCGATCGAATGGCCGGAGACTCCGTGAGCACAGGCGGCAATCGCAAACCCGGCGCCCCCAACGAGGCGCCGCAGGAACCCTTCAAGCGCGCGGTGGCGGGCTGCATGCGGGCCTTGTCGCGCAATCCGCAGCTCGAGGTCACCTATGCGCCCGAGCGTCCCGGCATCAGCGGCCACGGCGAGAGCGCCCGCGCGCGCCTGCCCGAACCAGCCCGCAAGCTTTCGGCTCGCGAGGCCGCCATCGTGCGGGGCCATTCGGATTCGCTGGCGCTGAAGCTCGCCTGCCATGACGGCGGCGTCCACCGCCGCCTGGTGCCGGAAGCGGCCGGCGCGCGGGCGCTGTTCGAGGCCGTCGAGCAGGTGCGGGTGGAGTCGATCGGCGCACGCCGCATGGCCGGCGTCGCCACCAACCTGTCGGCCATGCTGGAGGACCGCTACCATCGCGGCACCTATGCGGAGGTGACCGACCGGGCCGATGCGCCGATCGAGGATGCCGTGGCCCTGATGGTGCGCGAGCGGCTCACCGGGCTGAAGCCACCCGCCGCCGCCCAGAAGATCGTCGACCTGTGGCGCCCCTGGGTGGAACAGAAGGCCGGCGCCGACCTCGACGGGCTCGAGGCCGTGCTGGAAGATCAGCGCACCTTCGGCCGCTCGATCCACAAGCTGTTGCAGAATCTCGAGATGGCCGATCCGTCCTCGATGGATCAGGACGAACAGGACGAGCAGGACGACCAGGACCAGCAGCCGCAGAATCCCGACGACGCCCAGGGCGAGGGCGAAGAGGTCGAGACCGGCGAGATGATGGACATGGAAGGCGCCGACCAGGCCGCCGAGGAGATGGACGACGGTGAGATGGACACCGCCGACCAGCCCTCCGGCGAGGCGCCCGACGAGGACGAGCAGGGCGAATCGGACGACGCCGCCGAAGGCAAGCGCCCGCCGTCCGGCCTGCCCGACAAGGCGGCCATCGACTACAAGGCCTTCAACGGCAAGTTCGACGAAACGATCGCGGCCGAAGACCTGTGCGAGCCGGAGGAGCTGGAGCGCTTGCGCTCCTACCTCGACAAGCAGCTGTCCAACCTGTCGAGCGTCGTCGGCCGGCTGGCCAATCGGCTGCAGCGCCGGCTGATGGCGCAGCAGAACCGCGCCTGGGAGTTCGACCTCGAGGAAGGGATGCTCGATCCGGCGCGGTTGATGCGCGTGGTGATCGACCCGCAGCAGCCCTTGTCGTTCAAGCGCGAAAAGGACACCGACTTCCGCGACACCGTGGTGACGTTGTTGCTCGACAATTCCGGCTCGATGCGTGGCCGGCCCATCACGGTGGCGGCCACCTGCGCCGACATCCTGGCCCGCACGCTGGAGCGCTGCGGCGTCAAGGTCGAGATCCTCGGCTTCACGACGCGCGCCTGGAAAGGCGGCCAGTCGCGCGAAGCGTGGTTGCAGGCCGGCAAGCCTCAGGCGCCCGGCCGGCTGAACGACCTGCGCCACATCATCTACAAGTCGGCCGACGCCCCCTGGCGCCGGGCCCGCCGCAACCTCGGCCTGATGATGCGCGAGGGGCTGCTGAAGGAGAACATCGACGGCGAGGCGCTCGACTGGGCCCACAAGCGCCTGCTCGGCCGCCCCGAACAGCGCCGCATCCTAATGATGATCTCTGACGGGGCGCCGGTGGACGATTCCACCCTGTCGGTGAACCCGGGCAACTACCTGGAAAAGCACCTGCGTGCCGTGATCGAGGAGATCGAGACCCGCTCGCCCGTGGAGCTCATCGCCATCGGGATCGGCCACGACGTGACGCGCTATTACCGCCGCGCCGTGACGATCGTCGATGCGGAGGAGCTCGGCGGCGCCATGACCGAGAAGCTGGCGGAATTGTTCGACGAAAAAGCGCCCGGGAGCGGCGCGGCCTATGGGGGCCGGCGCCGGGCCGCCTGAGCCGAGAACGCTGGTCGGGGCACGCCGGACCCGCTACCCTGGCCCAAGGGACAGCGGAAGCGGGGACACATGGACGAATCGCCCGAGCAGGAAGGCCCATGGCGCCTCGTCGCCCTCGGGCTTGCCCTGGTGGCCATGGCGGGCTGGGGCTTGCTGGCCTGGACCTACACCCGTTCCACCTCGGACGAGACCGCGCTGCGGGGCCAATTGGTGGCCCAGCAAGGCGAACGCGATCTGCTTGGCGCCGAATTGGCCAAGCAACGCAAGGCCGACGGGACGCTGGCCGACATCGCGGCCAAGCGGGACATGGCTGAAGCCGATGCGCGCCGCGCCATCGCGGCCGCCCAGGCGGCCAACAAGGCCCGCGATGCCGCGGCGGCCGAGCTGACGGCCCAGCAGCAACAAGCCCGGGCTACCGCCGACCAGCAGGCTCCGATCAAAGCCGCCCTCGCGGAGCTGACGACGGAACGCGACCATATCGCCACGGAGGTTGAGACGACGCGGCAGCAGGGCGATCTGCTGCGACAGGCCTTTGCGAAAGCCTCCGACCAGCTGGCGGGGAAGAACAGCGAACTCGCCGACCTGAACGACAAGGTCCAGAAGGCACGAACCGACAAGGGGGCCCAGGAGGCCGCCCAGGCCGACGCCAACAAGGCCCTGGCCGTGGCCCAAGCCGAGCTGAAAAGCCTGCTCGACCAGCGTGCCGCGGGCGAAACCGCGCTGGCCCGCCTGACCGCCGAAACCGCAAAGGCCACGGACACCAAGGCAGTTCTCGATCAACAGGTGGTGACGCTTGAACAGCGCAACGCCGCTGCAACCTCGGAGGCCACGCGCCTGCAGGCGCAGATCGCCGACCGCAAGGCGGCGCTCGATGCCCTTGCGCCCGGCGACGCACCCGCCCCGAAAGCTGGCGACGGCACGCCGGCGCCCTGAGCTCGCCTTCCAAGAGGACGAAGCGGCCCGCTTGCTCGACGATCCGCCTGCCTTTATGGCCGGGCAGGGCAGGGAAGGCAGGTTAGGCATGGGTTTCACAGCTGAAGGATGGGCGCGACCCTTCCATCTCTGGTGGCCCAAGCTGCATCGGCGGAGCTTGTTCGTGCTGGGCGGCGTCGCGACGGGCGGGGCCGCGGTCGGGATGGCGGCGTTGGCCGACGAGGCCCAGGCCCTGTTCGCGGCGGCGTGCCACCTTTGGTCCGCCTTGCCGTTCCTGTTGACGCCCGCGGGGTTCGCGCTCGCGGTGGGGCTGACGCGCCGCTTCGTGCCGAGCGCCGCCGGCAGCGGCATCCCGCAGGTGATCGCAGCCCATCACATGGAAGACCCCGACGCGCGGGGCGGGCTGGTGTCGATCCGGGCCGGGCTCGCCAAGATCGGCCTTCTGGCGCTTGGGCTTCTGGCCGGCGCCTCCGCCGGGCGCGAGGGGCCGACCGTGCAGGTCGGCGCCGCCATCATGTTCGCCCTGGCGCGGCTCGAGCCGCACCGCCAGCCGGGCCTGCTCGTGGCGGGCTCGGCGGCCGGCATCGCGGCCGCCTTTAACGCGCCGCTGGCCGGCATCGTGTTCGGCATCGAGGAGATGAGCCGCTCCTTCGAGGTGCGCACCAGCGGGCTCGTCCTTGCCACCGTGATCGCGGCCGGCCTCACCTCGCTCGCCATCCTGGGCGACTACACTTCGTTCGGCACCACGGCCGTGGCGATGCCGTTCGGCCGGCTCTGGCTCGCGATCCCGGTCGCGGGTGTCGTCTGCGGCGCGCTCGGCGGGCTGTTCTCGCGCATCCTGATCGCCGCCGCGCGCGGCTTGCCGGCGGTGCCCGGGCGCTTGATCCGCCGCCATCCGGTGGCCTTCGCGGCGCTCTGCGGGCTCGGGGTGGCGTTGTGCGGCGCCGCGGCAGGCGGCACGGTGTTCGGCACCGGCTACGCGCAATCAACAACCATTCTGGCCGGGCAGGCCATGCCCTGGGCCTTCGGTCCGCTGAAACTTGTGGCCACGGCCTTGTCGTCGATCAGCGGGATCCCGGGAGGCATCTTCTCGCCCTCGCTCGCGGTCGGGGCCGGCATCGGCTACGACCTGCATGCCTTGATGCCCGGCGTGCCGGTCGCGGCCCTGGCGATCCTCTGCATGGCGGCCTATCTGGCGGGCGTCGTGCAGGCACCGATGACGTCCTTCGTCATCGTGGGCGAGATGACGGCCAACCACGCCCTCACGTTCCCCATCATGCTGGCTGCCGTGATCGGCTTCGCCACCTCGCGGCTGATCTGCCCCGAAGGCGTTTATCACGTGCTGTCGCGCAACTACGTCGCGGCCGTGCCGGTGCCCAGCCCGAAGACCACCGAGGCGGCGGACTGACACGGGGCAGGCGGCCCGGACTGTTCACCCACCGGCGTTCGTGACACAATGCCCGGACCGCATTGCTTGTTCTGCGGCGCATTCCCATCTGGACCACCATACCGGGTCGTGGGCTCGGGCGCGGCGGGCGAGATCTGGACGACTGAATGGCTACCGACCTGATTCGCTACGATCTTCTGGTGCAGGATGCGCTGCGCGGCGTTGTGCGCAACGTGCTGTCGGAGGCAGTCCGCAATGGATTGCAGGGCGATCACCACTTTTTCATTACCTACAAGACCAACACGCCGGGCCTGCGGCTGTCGAACCGGATGCGGGAACGCTATCCGGACGAGATGACCATCATCCTGCAACACCAGTTCTGGGATCTGGCCGTCACCGACCATGCCTTCGAGGTGGGCCTGTCGTTCAACAACGTACCCGAGCGGCTGCTGATTCCCTTCGCGGCCGTGACCAGCTTCGTCGACCCTTCGGTGCAGTTCGGCCTGAAGTTCGATGTTGTGACGTCCGACGACGCGGAAGCGGCCGCTTCCGAGGAAACGTCCGAGCCCGCCCCGAAGGCTTTGCCGGGGCGGCGCGGCCCCGTGGCGGTCGAAACAGACAAGGCGCCCAGCAGCAGCAGCGATTCTGTGGTGGCGCTGAAGCCGCACGACATTAAGCCCGCGACGCCGCCGCTGGTGCCGTCCGCCAAACCGGCGAGCGGCAAGGGGGGAGGCGCGGGCAAGACGGGCAAGCCCGCACCCGAGAAGCCCGCCGAAGCGCCCGTCGAGGCCAAGGTGCTGTCCATCGACGCGTTCCGCAAGAAGCCGAGCTGAGCGATGGCGGAGATCCTGAATCTCCGGCAGGCCCGCAAGGCTCGGGCGCGACAGGTCGCCGATGCGGCCGCCGAGGCCAATCGCATCAGCTTCGGCCGCAGCAAGGCCGAGGTGCGCGAAACCACGGCGCGCCAGGCCCTGACGGCGCGTCGGCTCGACAACCACAAGCGGGATGCCTCCGACGGAGATGCCTGAGCGCCGACGCCCCGCCGGCCGGGCCTCGGCGGTGGTCAAGCGGTCCGTCCTCATCGCCGGGCATGCCACCAGCGTGTCGCTCGAGACAGCCTTCTGGGATGCCCTGAAATCCATGGCGACGGAGCGTGACCTGTCGTTGACCGCGCTGGTGACGGAGATCGACGGCGGGCGCACGGGCGAGAACCTGTCTTCGGCCATCCGGGTGTCGGTGCTGAAACGTTATCGGGATTCGGTGGCCGGCCCTATGGCAAGCCTGGACGCCTGAAGCCGTCCACCGACGCCTGCGGTCACCCGGCTTCTTTCAGCCGAGCCATGAGGCTCGAGGGAGCGCGCGCGGTCCGGCGCGATCAATATAAGCCGTTCTCCGAGGGGTCGCCTGGTGCCGCCGTGGGCTGCGACCCGGCGGCGCCCGGACGAGCCGGCGGCACCGGGGGCGGAGCCGGCAGGGTGTTGAGCAGCCGGGCCACGGGATCGCTCGCGGGCGGGCGGATCGGCGGCACCGGCAGCACGGTTCTGGCCTTCTCGGCCGCCACAGCCGCCGCCGCTGCGGCCGCACGGGCGGCGCGCTCTTCATCCATGGCCTTGAGGCGGCGGGCGAAGAAGGCCCGCTCGCGCAGGTCGTCCTGCATCAACTGGATGCGATCCTGTTCGCGCGCGATGGCCCGGGCCGCGAGCCCGTTGGCAAAGGCGGCGGCATCCACCGCGCGGGTCGGGCTGGTGAGCGGACCGCGCCAGGTGACGGTCACGGCCGGCGGATCGCCTTTCCAGTCTTTCGGCACCTCGGCGCCCGTCAGGGTGGCCCGCAGGGTCAGCTGCCCCGTCGCAAGCGCCAGGGCCGTGTCGCTCGCCAGCGTGCCGGCCGGGGCGGGGCTCGACACCAGCCCGGTCCGCAGTGTGCCGGCCGCGAGCGTGACGGGGGCCACCACGGTGCCGAGGTCGAGCGCCCCCCGATCAAGCGCCGTGCCGAGTGCGGCCTGAATGGCGTCGGCGTCCATGCTGGCGTCCTCCGCCTCATAGGCCTTGGCGGTGGCCGCGAGCGCGCGGGGATCGAGGCGCGGCAGGGTGCCCGTGAAGGTGAGCGCGCCGTCGCCCGCGAGGCTTGCCACAAGCGCATCGGGGCTGGTTCCGCTCCCGGCGACGCTGAGGCTTCCCCCGAGCTGGCCAGCCAGGCTCGGATAAGCGAGGTGAAGGCCCTCGAACTGGATCTGGCCGCTCAGCGACGCGGCCGCGCCGTTGCGGCGCAACGTCAGGGTGCCGCCGGCCTTGCCGCCCGCGAAGCCGCCCGTCATGGCCCCGAGCGTCAGGGTGCCCGGGGTGAGCCGCAGCCCGAATCCCGCATGGGTGAGCGCGAGCCCATTGCCGAGATCGAGCCGGGCCGTCTGCACCTGCACCTCGGCGGGTGGCAGCGCCGGGGGGCTGGCCGTGAAAGGGGCGCCGGAGAACAAGCGGCCCGGGGCGGTCGGGCTCGTCGGCACCGGGCCGAGCGCCAGGGATGCAAGGGCCGGGAAGGCGAGGGTGTCGAGGGACAGGCTGCCCGTCACCGCGCCCGACTCGGCGGCCCTGGCCAACGCGCCCGATACGGCAACCCCGGCGAGGTGGCCGCCGAGCTTATCGGCCTTGAGCGCCGCGCCGGTCCAATCGAGGTCGGCCGCGACATCCCACGGCCCGGCCGCCGTGGCCGACGGCAGCGCCAGCCCTCGCAGCAGCGTCGCCGCGTTGCGCCCCGAGGCCGTGGCATGACCCCGACCCGTGGCACCGTCGCTGTGCCCATCGAAGGCCAGCACGCTGTCGGCGACACTCGCCGTGAGATGAGTGTCGTAGCCGAGATCGGCCGTTCCCCTGGCGGTCAGCTCGACGTGGCTCGGGCCGAGCCCCCCCGACGCCACGGGAGTGGCGCCAAGCTGGCGCAGCAGCGCGCCGCCCTCGGGCGCATCGAGCACCGCCAGCAGGTTGAGGGTCGAGGCCGCAAAAAGCCGCGCCGGCTCGGGGGTGATCGTGGCCGAGACCCGGGTCGCGGCCGCGACCCCCTTGGCGGTGGCGAGCGTGGGGATGAGATGGTTGTTGCTGTCGAGACTGCCGCTGAGCGCCAGATCGAGACCGAGCGGCGACACCAGTGCGGCGCGGGCCACAAAGGCGTCGGTGGCGGCGTCGGGCAGCAGCTGGCGCAACAAGACGGCGAGCGGCGCCGCATCGGCGGCCGTCACCTTGCCTTGCGCCTTCAGCGTGCGATCCGACGCGAGCGATCCCGTGGCCGAGACGCTGGCGCCGTCGAGCCCACTGAGGCTGAAACGGTCGAGCGTCACGGCCGCGCCCGCCTTGTTGACGTGGAATGCCAGCGGGCCGGTTTCGAGCGTGCCAAGCCCGGCATGGGCGAGCTTGACCGCATGGGCCGCCACCCCGACCGACAGGTCGAGCGGGTCGAACAGCCCCGTGACGTCGGCCAGCGCCGGCAGGCGGCCGGTGTCGAGCGTGTCGGCCTGCAGGTCGGCGTAAAGGCGTGGCGGATCGGCCCCGACGCCGCGGGTCAGGGCAGCCGCACCCGTAACCCGGGACCCATCGACCGTGAGCGTCAGGTCACGCGCCGCGGCACCGGTGGCCGACAGGTCGAGGGTTCCCGCAAAGGCGACATCGCTCGCCGTCGTGTTGCGGCCGATCCAGTCGGCCGCCTCGGGGGCAAGCGGCGCCAGGGCTGCAATGGTTTCGGGCAGGTTGTGGGTCGCGACCTCGGCCTTGCCGGTGAACATCGCGGCGGCACCGCGTTCGACGGCGCCCTCGAGGGCGAGCCGCAAGCCGTCCGGCCCCCCGATGCCGAAGCGTCCCCGCACGGGCGCCCCGGCCGCGAGATCGAGCGAGCCGGCGGCATCGGTCAGGGTGAGGTCGCCGGCCGTTACGGCGTCGATGCCCCAGTCGAGTTTCACCCGGGCCGGTGGCACCGTCTGGCCGGCCAAGGCGGCCTGCAGGGCCGCGAGCCATTGCGTCGCTCGCGGGCGCGGGGTGTCGGGCGCCACAGCCGGGGCCACCGCGAGCCGGTCGAGATCGAGCTGGCGCGCCTTCAAGCTCACGGCTGCCGACGGCACGGCGCCGAAATCCACCAGCACGGCGCCATTGGCCACGAGGGCGCGCGCGTCCGC